>JASHWX010000034.1 GCA_030043815.1 Candidatus Rhabdochlamydia sp. | reverse complement strand
ATAGACGAATTTCCGAGGCGCTTCCTAACTCAGGAATGCTATGCTGCTTTGAGGCATTTTTCCAGATCATCATCAGCGCTTCTTCAGTGTAAACGTCTTCGACTTGGGCTTGCAGAGCTTTGTAATCGGCGATGGTGGCAAAAAGCTTGCCTGGCGGGAGTTCTACCCCTTCAGAGGCGAACTCTCTTTGCAGCGCTTTGAACCAAAACAGAGCTGTTCTGCCTGGAAATTTCTCTTCGATTTTCGCCATTAAGTAGGGGATGTCCATGAATCCTTGCGGCGGCGATTGCTTCAACTGGAGCCATTGTTGGGCTTGGACTCCTTGGTTTGCAGCGTTGAATTGAGGATGGACGGAGGTTAGAGCTCCTTGATTATCGCAATAACTTAAACATTCCTCTAATAGTTCCTGAGGCAGACTCAAAAGCCCCTTTCCTAAAGGCAGCAAGGAGGTATCGCTCATCGCATAGTTGTAAGGATCAGGGCATGCTTGCGCTTTGTGTTTTTTCATTTCAATTTGCAATGTCCATTCTTTGAGGCGCTCGATTTGATCGGCGGATGGAGAGCATTGCAATAAGACTTCAATTTGATTTTGCAGCGTGCGGATTTCTTTGAGATCGATTTGCGATATGGCGTTTTTACAGAGGATGTCAACTTGCCTATCGAGTTGAACGATTGTTTCTGTAATGCAGTATTGACGGATAGGGTCGCACTCTTTTTCGATCTCAAGCAAGCTCTTTTCTAGTGAAGGAGTCCCTTTGTGTGTATTAATGATGTGCTGCATTGTGCGGACAAGGCCGTTGACTTGCCCTGCGATATAATGGAGCATCTCTTCTGCATCCTGGGGAGAAACTTTAAAAGAGTTTATGCGCTCTATGAAAGCGAGAAGTTGGTGTTTCACCTCGTCTGTGTTGTTTTGAAGCGGAATCATGTCTTTTATCCTTATTTTAGTTATCTAAATTATATATAAAATAATAGAATTAGTCAATATAAATTGAGTTTTAAATTTTGTATTAATTAAAATTTAATTATATGCTAGATGGCTTTATGGATGACGTAAGTGACTATGCCCCAGACTTGAAAATCGCTCCCTTCTTGCATTTCCAATATAGGGTAAGCGGGGTTTTCTGGGATAAGGGAGATGCGTCCATCGAGGATCCGGAGCCGTTTCACGGTAAATTCTCCATTGACGACAGCGATGACGATTTTATTGTCTTGGGCTTCCAGCGCGCGGTCGACGACGAGGATATCGCCGGCGAAGATCCCTGCGTTGCGCATTGAATCGCCTGCGACCCGGACGAAAAAAGTTGCCGCCGGATGGGCGATGAGCAGTTCATTGAGATCAAGCGTTTTGTCGAGATCATTTTCAGCTGGCGAAGGAAAACCTGCCTGTACGTTGGCCGAGTAAATCGGCAAAGGCAGCGCTGTTCCTGCCTCTGCCTTGAAAATTTGTTCGATCATTCGACTTTAATGGAGTAGAAGCGAGTGACGTTGCCTTGGCGCACAAGCAAAAGAACACGCTTGTTCTCCGGCTGGGAGATGGCGTCGTTGAATTCAGCAACGTTCGTCACTTTCTTGTGGTTGACGGCTTGGATCAAACAGCCGGGGCGCAAACCCGCTGAAGCGGCGACAGAGCCGGGCTTGATCTTTGTGATCACGACCCCTTCTTCTTTTTGAGTGTAGCCGAGCTGTTTTGCCAGATCGGGCGTGAGATTGTCGATTTCCATGCCGAGCTTTTGAACGAGGTTGCCGCTTGCCGTTAGATTGTCTGAAGCGGTGCCGAGTGTTACCGGAATAGAAATGGCCTTGCCCTTGCGATTGACCTTCAAATTCACTGTAGACCCGGGAGGCATCAGTGAAATCTCATTTCTAAAGCTCTGAATCGATTTGACAGGCAGTTTATTGTATTCGAGAATGATGTCGCCTTGCTTCAAGCCCGCTTTTTCTGCTGGGGAATCTTTGAACACCTCTGAAATCAGCGCGCCTTCCGGCTTGGGCAAGTTGAAGGCATCGGCGATGTCTTTATCGACAGGCTGCAGTGAAACGCCAAGGAAGCCGCGGGTGACAGATCCCTTATCGATGATCTGCGCCATGATGTTTTTTGCCATGTTGCTCGGGATGGCAAAGCCGATGCCCATGTAGCCGCCGCTGCGCGACACGATCGCCGTGTTGATCCCGATCACTTCTCCTTTGAGATCGAGGAGCGGACCGCCCGAATTGCCCGGGTTGATCGCGGCATCAGTCTGGATGAAATCTTCAAAATCGGTGATCTTTAAATTCTGCCTTCCCTTTGCGCTGACAACGCCGACTGTCACAGAGGCTTCGAGCTGGAACGGGTTTCCGATCGCGATGACCCATTCGCCGATATCGATATCGTCTGAGTTGCCGAGCGACAAATAAGGGTAGTTGCTCCCTTCAATTTTAATGATTGCGATATCCGTATGGGGATCAGCCCCGACCAATACGGCATCAATTTCGCGCCCGTCATTGAGAACGGCTGTGATTTTATCAGCTCCTTTGACGACGTGCGCATTGGTCATGATATAGCCATCCGGGCTCACTAAGAAAGCCGATCCTTGGCTCATCTGAGGCACAGGCCTTTGCGGCTGGCCGCGGAAAGGCATGCCGAAGAAGCGATTGAAGAAATCATCGCCTCCCTGGAAATCGTAAGGATTGCCATAAGGAGATCCAAATTCCTCGTCGGTACTGCCGACTTGCACTTTGAGAAAGACGACTGCAGGGATCGATTTTTTTGCAACAGCTGTGAATGCCTTCGATGTTTGTTCAGGCGAGCAAGAGCAGCCTGTGTTGCAGGAGCAGCCTCCCTCTGTTCCAGCGACGAGAGGCGAGGACAACAGGGCAGCGCAACTGAGAGCAATGAGTGGGAAAGAATGGCGTAGCATAGGGTTTTTACTCCTTTATTAAACGAGGGGTCTCTACTTTATAGCATAGAGATCCTAAAAATCCAATGTTAAATCCTTTTTTGGATTTTCGTCAGGAGAGCGTGGTGGTCCGACACAGCTTGTTCAGGCTGGTCCAGATTATTCATCGGGATCAATGTCGTCTCTACTTGGTATCCCACAGGCTCATGACGCGAGCTGCGAAGGAGCAGGGCATAATCGAGGATTTGAAAGTTAGGATCGATTGCCTGGGGTTGGCCGATTGAGTTAAAATAATGGCTAATAAAATAATCGGTACATGTCCATTCTGCGTCTAGGACACTTTCTCTTC
>JASHWX010000033.1 GCA_030043815.1 Candidatus Rhabdochlamydia sp. | reverse complement strand
CTTGAGAACTCAATTCACACCCTACCGCCCCGGGTGTATTGATCACGCTCGAATTCAAGAAAGACAATGTCCCTCCTTGAAGGATGCTTGGCTTGTGAAAAATCACATCAATGCCCGCGGACGACCCTCCCACTGTGCCAGAGTTTGTGTTGCTAAAACTACCGCCTGTCATTGTGAATATTTCGTCGATTTCAATTTCATTACCTTCTGAGACGCTTGTCACCGATCCTAGATTCTCATTGGTAATTGTTCCTCCATTGAGGGTAAAATCATTCAATATCCAAAAATAATTTCCCGTCGCACTCGTGACAGGCCCGCTATTAGTCAAGATGAGCGTTCCCCCATTTTGAGTGTAATTATTGGGATTGACTTCAGTTCCCATCCCAAATCCAGTAATCGATCCCAAATTGTTAAAATTCAACGTGCCGCTGTTCAAAACCAAGTTGCCGCAAGAGACAAAGGAGCCGATGGCAGATGAAGGCAAGGTGTTCAGGGTTTCCATCGTCCCGCTGTTGACCGTGATCGATCCATTAACGGAAAAGCCGCTGGTGTTGTTTTGAATCAAAGACGTCCCTGGTCCTGTAAAAATGACAGAAGAAGTGTTGAGGTCCTGCATCCCATTTTCGATCGTCAATGTGTTGCTCGCGCCATTCACCCCAATATTCAATGTCGTATTGCTCACCTTTAATTGGACGCCGATTTGATGGTTTCCGGCCTCATCGGTCAAAAAGGTATTGCTTCCGCTTGTGCCGTTGAACTGGATGTAATTAGGTCCCGTGCTCGTCAACGTAAAAGAAGTCGATAGATTATCGAAAATCAGCTCCGAAAGCCCAGGGTTGATCGAGGGTGTGTCGAGATGGACTGTCGAGAACGACCCCGGCGCTGCGAAAGTGGCGATGTCTGTATCCGTTGCCACTTGTCCTGGCACGCAAGCAGTTGACCAGTTCGCGGGGGCACCCCATTGATCGGTGGTCCCTAGCCATGTTTCAGGGCCTGTGCAATTCGAATAAGCGCTAAATGGCGCGGCAGTAAATAGAGTTAAGGCGAGCGCTCTTTTCCAAGCAGGCATATCCCTCCGATGTTTTAGGTCTTATATATAATTTTAACAATGAGTATGCAAGTGGTATTGAATAAATAATTCACCACTGAGATGGGAAACCACAGAGAAAAAAATCGTGTGCTACACGAGGGCTATCTGAAATTTTTTCTCAGTGGTTTCTCAGCTCTGTGGTGAAATTCAAACATTATACAACAAAGCCGTATGCAAAACATTTTTAATAGCTCGTTGGGCTGATTTTGACTTTGCCGCGGAAGATGCGGTAGACCATTGCCCCGTAGCTGAGCACAAGCGGGATGCCGATCGCAACGATGATGAGGAGCACTTTGAGCGTCAAAGGCGATGCAGCAGAGTTGAGATAGGTCAAGCTATATTGCTCGGGATGGATGCTGGAGCGGATCATGTTGGGATAAAAACCTATCCCAAACACCCCAAAAAGCAGAACGATCGTCATGCAAGAATAAATAAACGCCCAGCCGTCTAGATTGCGATGAAACAGCCGTGGAACATTTAAAATCGCAAGCAAAGAAAGAAAGGGGAAAATCAATAAATAGGGCATGTCGAAGTAGCATTGCACCATATGAGGCATCACAAACCATGTGGCGATAGTGACAATCACGTAAAGCCCGATGAAGGCAACAATGCACCGCTTTGCCCAACGTCGCAAACGCTCCAGCAGCTCCCCTTCTGTCTTCATCGCAAGATAAATCGATCCGTGCATCATGAGCAAACTCACCGTGAACAATCCGATGAGAAGAGGATAGGGCCGGAAAAATAGCGCAAAGCTGCCGACAAAGTCCCCGTTTTCATCCAAAGGGATCCCTTCGATCAAATTGCCCAGCACGATCCCGATCCCAAACGCGATCAGTAAACTTGAAATCGAAAAAATCGCGTCCCAAGTGTAGCGCCATCGATACGACTCCCTCTTGCTGCGAAATTCAATCGCGACGGCGCGAAATATCAAGCCAGCGAGAAAGAACATGACAAAATTGTAAAAGCCGGAAAAGAGCGTCGCGTAAATATCAGGAAAGCCGGCAAACAGCGCGCCGCCGACAATGACGAGCCACACTTCATTTCCGTCCCAAACCGGGCCGATCGCGTTGAGGAACACGCGCCTTTCTTCATCTTTTTTGGTAAAGAAATGCATGATCCCCGTTCCCAAATCAAAGCCATCCAGGCAAACGTAAAAGATGGCCGAAAGTCCAATGACGTAATACCAGAGAAGAGCCAAAGTCTCGTAGGACATGATCAGACTCCTTCAAACGGGTTTTTGTAAATCTGCGCATCTTCCGGACCTTGCTTGATCTTATGATTGAGCAAGAAAAGAAAAAGGACAAGAAGGAGCAAGTAAACGACGATGAACATGATGATCGACCAAAGCACTTGACCGGCATTGATCGTCGTGGAGACACCATGAAAAGTTCTCAGCAGCTTCCAAACGACCCAAGGCTGCCGCCCGATCTCTGCTGTCATCCACCCCACTTGATTGGCTATTTGCGGAAAGATGACAGAAATGATCAACGCAAAGAGGCACCATTTCGAAGAGGCCAGTTTTTTCTTCCAATACAAAATGATCGCGCAAATTGTGACAAGCGCCATCAATCCCCACATGGCGATCATGAGGTGAAACGTCTGAAACACAACTTGAACAGGAGGCCGTTCATCTTCGGGAATCTGATCGAATCCCGCTACAGGAGTTTCAAAATTGTGATATGTGAGAAAACTCAGCATCGCAGGGATTTTGATCCCTTTCACTATCTGATTTTCTGTGTCGACCCATCCTATCACCGTCAACGGCGTATAGGGCTCCGTGCGATAAATCCCCTCCATTGCAGCAAGCTTAGAGGGCTGATTGACTGCGACGCCGCGCGAAGAACTATCGGCAGAGATCAGCTGCAAGATCAAAGCGATTGCCGCTGCCCAAAGGCCGATCTTCATCGTCACTTTAGAATACTCTTCATGCCGCTTCTTCAAGTAGTAATACGCCGTCGCGCTTAAGACAAAGAAAATCCCTGCCAGCCAGCACCCGATCACCACATGGACCAATCGGTCAACGGAAGAGGGATTAAAGACCATCTGCCAAAAATCTGTCACGCACGCTCGTGCTGCTCCTCCTGTGCCTACAATCTCATATCCTGCCGGTGTTTGCATCCACGAATTGGCCACGACAATCCAGATCGCGCTGAAATGCGCCCCCGCCGCTACGCAAATTGTCGCAAAGTAATGCAGCTTTGGCCCGACGCGGTCCCAGCCAAACAGCACAATCCCCAAAAATCCTGCTTCAAGAAAAAAAGCAAACACGCCCTCCGCAGCGAGCGCACTGCCAAAAATGTCTCCCACATAGCGGGAATAATTCGCCCAGTTCGTCCCAAATCCGAACAATTGCACAAGCCCTGTCGCTACCCCTAAAGCAAATGTCAGCGCAAAGATCTTCACCCAAAACTTTGTGATTTCTTTGTACAAAGGATTCTTTGTCTTGAGATAAATCCCTTCAAAGATGCAGAGCATCAACCCCAACCCAATGCTCAAAGGCGGATAGATGTAATGAAAACCGCTCGTCAAAGCAAATTGGATCCTCGATAATAGGACGACATCCATCGCTATCCCTCTTGTAAACGAGTATATCCTACACGATTCAAAAAATTTGTCAAAAGAAGAACATCTTTTTTTTGAAATTGTGGACCATTGGCAAATCTGGTAGAGTCGTGATGGTAGGTCTGTCATGGGTGTTATTTTTCACGGCGTCACTCCCCTCATTGAGATGGCGATCATCGCCGTCCTCATCAACTATATTCTTTCCTTTTTTTGGAATACGCGTTCGATGGACCTTGTCTTGGGGCTGTTTGGCTTTTTGCTCATTTTTGCCATTTCTTCGTGGTTGAACCTGCCGATTTTGCATAAAATCTTGGTCATGATCGGCAACGTCGCCGTGATCGCCATTTTGATCATCTTCCAACCAGAGCTGAGGATGGCGCTGTCCAAATTCAGCCTCAAAGGCAAGCGCTACCGCGAGATCACCGAATTCGACAAGTTCCTAGATCAGCTCGCCAATTCAACTTATCGTTTGGCGGAAAAGAGGATCGGGGCGTTGATTGTCTTGCAGCATGAAGATTCGCTCGACGAATATGCGAACAAGGCGGTCATTTTAAATGCCAACTTCTCCTCTGAGCTGCTCGAGTCCATCTTCGCAACGACGACGCCTCTGCACGACGGCGCGGTGATCATCCGCGACATGACCGTCGTGGCAGCGGCGGTCATCTTGCCTCTCGCTGAGGACAGTACGCAGATCTCTCGATCGATGGGAACGCGGCACCGCGCAGGGCTGGGAGCGAGCCAGCTCACTGATGCCATGATCATCGTGATCTCGGAGGAGACAGGCAAAGTTTCGATTGCAAGAGACGGGGTGATGACCCCAGGGGTGAAAATTGACCGATTTAAAGGAATTATCCGCAGCATCTTTACGCCACCTCAGAAGGCCGATTTTAAAACGCAATTTAATTTAAGAGAGTGGTTGAAAAAGTGAAAAGCTTACTTTATAAAATTTTCTTCGAACATTGGCCAAGAAAGCTCATCTCCATCATTCTCGCTGTGGTCATCTGGTTTGTCGTCAACCACAGCTTGACCAGCACGCGCAATATCAGCAATGTCCCTGTGCGAATCATCCACCTGCCGCCTGGCAAAACCGTGGAAGGGATGCAGCCCAATGGGCGGCTCGCTAAAAAATTGACATTAACTGTTGTCGGCAACACGTCGGTGATCGATGAATTGACGCCATCCGACTTAGAGGTCGTCATCGATGCTTCCGATAAATCGGATGAATGGATCGTCAATGTTTCGAAAAAAAATCTCGTCTCGCTCAACCCCGAGATCGACATCCCAGGAGGAATTTCCCGCGTCTTCCATCCCAATTTCATCGTGAGGATGACAAAGCTCGTCACAGACCAAATCCCCATTGTGATCACTCAGCCGATCGGCGAAGCGGCCCGAGGCTATCAATTTCTCGACGTCTGGCCTTATCGCCTTCAACTGACCGTGAGCGGGCCGGAGGAGGTCATCAAGCGCTTAAAATTAAAAGAACAGCGGATCACATTCAATTTAAATGATATCCCGAAAGTAAAGCTCGATGAGCTCGCGCTCAAAGCGGAAAACAATTCGGAAGTTGTGAGCTATTTTGTCCCAGACCAATGGAAACAGATCAATATCCCCATTCTCTCCGATGCGCCCATCGAGATCGACGACCCCCTTGCCAAGGCGCTGCGCATCGATTTCATTCGATGCAACTTACTTCCCATCGAGGCCCAGATCCAATTGTCCGTCTTTTTCCCTCCCGACAATTTGAACATCCTCAATCCTACAAATACGCACATAACAGGCAATGAGCTGATCAAATTCCTCAACGGCACCCCTTTGATCTCCTATCCCCTTTATGCAAATGGAGTCGATAATCTCTTCTTGCAGACCGTGCGCGAGATGATCGAGATCGTCATCGTCGTGAGCCCCAAATCTGAGCGGAAATTGCTCGACTGGAGCGTACAGTTTGTAGGTTCCAATCAGCTCGAAGAAAAATACGTTGCCCGCTTGATGTCCGACGTCTCCGATCGCGATATCCGTCTGCTTCAGCCGGCTTTGCGCGAAGAGTACCTCCGCAACCGCTTCCGCAGCTACATGAACCGATTCCAGCTCTTCCGCGCCGATGACAGCAAATTCGACTTGGCAGTCTCTCTTAAAGACCATGAAATTCACGTCGAAGAGGTCGCCCCAAAATGAAAAGTGTCACTTTGATCAAAAGCGACCTGTTTCATCAAGGAGGACTAGAGAAATACACCTGGCAAATCGCCCGGGATTTTTGCGCGCTTAACTCCCCTACCACCGTTTTGACAAGCGGCACAGTGACTGCCCCATTTGAACATCCCCTGCTCAACATCGTCTCATTGCCCATCGAGCATTCTCTCAGCGTTGTTAAAGTGCTCCACTTTGACAAAGCATGCCATGAATACCTGCAGCGCCATCCCACTCCCATTGTCTTTAGCCTCGACCGCAACCGGTTTAGCACCCATCTGCGCGCGGGCAACGGCGTGCATGCAGCGTATTTAAAGAGGCGAGGGATGCAAGAAGGGCTGGCAAAACGCTTCAGCTTTGCCATCAATCCGCTTCATCGAGCGATCCTTATCCTCGAAAAGCAAGGATTTGAGCATCCTGGCCTTCGGACCTGCTTCACGAATTCCCATATGGTCAAACAAGAAATCCTCTCATTTTATGATATTGACCCTAACAAAATCGAGGTGATCCACAATGGCGTCGAATGGCATGCCATGCAGCAAGCCTTCGATAATGGGGAAAAAGAAAGGCAGGATGCCTTTCAGTTTCTCTTTATCGGCCACAATTTTCAGCGAAAAGGCCTGGAACAGCTCCTCAAATCCCTAGGCCCCATGAGCAACGAGAATTTTCACCTCAATGTCGTCGGCAAAGATAAGGACACCGCCTATTTTCAATCTCTCGCCGCCCGCCTTAACTTATCGGACAAAGTGATTTTTCAAGGCCAGCAGCAAGACCCTATCCCCTTTTATCAACGCGCCGATTGCCTAGTCATTCCTTCTCTATACGATCCTTTTGCCAACGTCACTGTCGAGGCCTTGGCGATGGGTATTTTCACCCTCTCCTCCAAAAATAATGGCGGGCATGAGGTGTTGACTGAGCAGAATGGACTAGTCATCGAGGATTTAAACAACTTTACTCAAGAATTAAAAATTGCGCTTAACCATCGAAAAACCCCCGCCAGCGCTCAAAAGGTCCGAGATTCCGTCAAACACCTCGATTTTTCTACCCAGCTCCGCCGCCTCACACAATTATCTATGAAATAATCTTTTTAATCCCTGCTGTGCTATCATGGAAGAATGCACCGGTTTTCTTACTTGCTTATTCTTATTTTGACATGGCCCATCCGCTATATGCCCTATCGCATGATCCACGCGTTGGGAGCATTGCTGGGAAGCGCCCTCTACCACCTCTTCCCCAAATACCGCAAACGGGCTTTAAGCAATCTCGCCTTGGCATCGAGCTTGAAACTCACTGAAGAACAAATCCGTCTCTATGCAAAAGAATCGATCCAGAATTTGATCATCACATGCCTAGAGTACGCCAAATTAGACTCGGAGAAACAGATTCAGCGGATCGCCTCATGCGTCAATCCTGAAGAAGCCGACCGCCTCATGAAAGAAAGCAAGCCCGTGATCTTTTTTTGCGGCCATCAATCGAATTGGGAAGTCCTTTTCTTAGAAGGAACGAGCCGGATGCCAGGAGTTGCCATCGGACGGCCAATAGAGAATAAACCTCTCTACAGCTGGATAACCTCCATCCGTGAAAAATTCGGCGGCAAGATGATCGCTTCGCAAAACGCCATCCGCGAGGGCCTGCGCGGGCTAAAAAAAGGCGCATTCTTAGGCATCGTCGGCGATCAGGGAATGCCCGACAGCGGCTACTCGAGCCCCTTCTTTGGAAGGACCGCTTGGACCTCGCCGATTGCAGCCATCCTCTCCCATCGCACAGGTTCGCCCATCATCGTCCCCACGACCCATCGGAAACACGGCAAGTATTACATCCACTATTCTGAGCCCATTTGGCCCAATACTGAAGCCCCGCTCGAGATCGAAACAGAGCGATTGATGACCGCAATGCTCGCAAATTTAGAGAAGAAAATCGCCGAAGCCCCCGGACAATGGCTATGGTCGCACAACCGCTGGAAGCAGCAGACGCGCGACCTGTTGAAACTAAAATTCCGCCACGAATCAATCCTCATCGTTCTGCCTGAAGAAAAAAAACAGCTCGGTGTCATACTCCCCCATTTGGGCACCTTCCGCGAAATTTATCCCTATGAGTTCATAACGATTTATACTCCCATTGAGGGGATTGTGCTGGAAAATGCAGAGATCGTTTCCTACCAGAGCGAAAAAGATATTCTCAAATCCGATTACTGCTTTAAACTCGTCTTCAATTTATCCGCTTTTGGAAGGATAAAGCGCCATTACAAGCGCTTGGCCGCTTTCGAAGTGGTTTCCTTGCCCGAACTCTGTGCGATGGCAGGATGTGAAGCCCCATTTGACCAAGTCTTAAAGAAAGCCATTTTAAAATAAAAAAGGAAAATTAAGCAGGATATTAGGATGTTCAGGATGAAAGCAAAAAAATTTCAAATGGTCTCTTTTCCCTATCCTGACAATCCTAATATCCTGCTTAAATTTTTCTCTCTGTAGATCTTATGCCGCATAACCGTTACTTTCACGATGCTCCCTTCCATGAACACGAACACATTGCATTAAGCGCTGGGGAATCGCATCACCTGCGCGTCTCCCGCACCCCTATGGGAGGACTCGTGGAGCTCGTCAATGGACGCAATCAACTCGCGCATGCCCGTCTTCTCGATCCAGACCACCTCCAAATCGAGCAAATCACAGAAAAACCTCCCCCAAGACAGATCGTCTTGGGCCTGGCCATTCCTAAAATGAACCATTTGGAATGGGTCATCGAAAAAGGGACAGAGCTCAATGCGACGGCATTTTGGCTGTTTCCTGGGATGCTCAGTGAAAAAGAGAGCCTTAGCCCTAACCAATTAGACCGCCTCAGGGCCCTCTCTATCGCCGCGATGAAACAGTGCGGCAGGCTCGACCTGCCTGCTATCGAGATTAAGCCTCCCCTGCTAAAGTGGGAAAAGCCTGCCGGCACGCTCATTTTCGGCGACCTCGAAGCCCCCTACCTTTGGGACCTTTCTTTGACGTTTTCCGACCCCATCATCATTTTCATCGGACCTGAAAAAGGGTTTGATCCCAAAGAGCGCGCCTTCTTGCAACAATCCTTAAAAGCTCAAGGCGTTAAGTTCCATTCCAATATTCTCCGCGCTGAGACTGCACCATTAGCCGCACTAACACTTATTTCAAGTTTAGTTTGATTTTAATTACAAAAATTAAAATAATAAAAATAAGATAGGATCAAATAATAAGGAGATCATTATGGCTGCATTACGTGCTCAACCCTCGAAACCATCTCGCCCGGCAAAAACAGCGATGAAGATCAAAAGCAACATCGATTCGATCATCGAAAAGATGCAAA
>JASHWX010000032.1 GCA_030043815.1 Candidatus Rhabdochlamydia sp. | reverse complement strand
AAAATGCCAAGGCTGCGAACACTTAGAAAATGTCCATAGACATTTTCTAAGGAAAGCAGGTGAGCGAAGCGAACCGGGCCCGGAGGGACGCCGTGAATTTGAACCAGGCGAAGCCGGCGCCGAAGCAGCTCAACTTGAATAAGTTGAGCGATGCAGGCGGGTTCAAATTCACTGGCTGTCCGACGCTGGCAGATTCACACTTTTTGAGCGGGAGCAGTATAAGCAAATTCCTTAATTCTGAACAGTCTAGCTTCAATTTGAGCCTGCTCTTTAACGTTCAAACTATCAAGCCACTCTTCGAATTCCGGGGTCTTCCTTATCTTATCATACGAACATTATATTGTACGACCAATTAATTGTACAATCGTTCCTTGGTTAGCCGCCTGTCGATTGAAGAGACATGGGTTCAATCATCAATATGATCGAACGGCCTTCTGATCGGGGCTTATGCTGCATTCCTTTGGGAATGACGGCGCCCTGCCCTTCTTTGAGTTTGATCGGGCCTTTTTCTGTATCAATCACGATCTCGCCTTTGTACACGAGAAAAAGCTCGTCGTCTTGATGGGAATGCCAATGGTATTCCCCTTTAATCGCTGCGGCGCGAAGTACCCAATCATTGATCTGAGCCACATCGACCGGAGACCAGTATTTTTCACCCAGTTGTCGATCAACTTCCGCCAAATCATAAACTTGAGCCAATGATTTTAAGTCCATGAGTCCCTCCTAATATTTAAAATGAAAGGTGATTTCTTGTCCTGATACGGGGATTTTTCCATTATATATAAAGAAATCAGTGCCAAATTTCCCATAAATCCCATTTGCTGTGAGCTCAACGTAGCGCTTGGAGCGATGGGGATTAGGGCCAATGGTACCTGTGCTCCCATTGTAAATGAAAAGCTGATCTTTAGGGACCTGAAAAAAAGTGTCCGCAAAAATCACGGGCTGTTGCACGCCATTGAGGGATACTTCGACGCGGGCTCCTGTGCGCTTGGCTTCATTGAGAAGATCACTTGTCATGGTCGTCTTGATGTTTCCATACAAATCGATCCAGATTTTGGCGCGAAGCGTTTTAAGCCTGCCATGTTTGTCTCGAAGCAACTGTCCAATGTACTCAACCGTTTCAAGAGGCAGATCAAATTTCGGCTGCTTTTCGATGAGAGCATAAGCAGCTTCATTATTTTTTTCTTCGCAGACCGCGTTCACCGCTTTGGAACTTAAGACGTGCACTTCGACGTTTTCTTCTGGATAATCTTTAAAGAATGAGGTGCCAAGTCCGTTGTTGGGTCCGATGAAGACATTGCCTGTTTGATGGTTGACGATAGCGAGACTATCCTCTTTTGATGGCTTGGCGATGAAAAACTTTTTGGCTTCTGTCAAAGTTCCTTCTTCTGAATAAAGAGAAGATTGGATCACTCCGAGCAAAAATGTTTGATCGAACAGGTTGTTGCTATTTTCGAAGATAAACCGTTCAGTATGAAGTGTTCTAAATGTGAGTGGAGCTAAATGCGAAGGCTTGAGATCAAACCGTTTCTTGAGTTCATTCTCTTCATAGCGGATTCCAATCTCATCAAAGGAAAGCAGACCTGCAGCGATGCGGAAGGCTGCTTCGCAAAAGAGATCCCGACCGTGAAAAGTGCCTCCGGCCTTGGTGTCAATGCCAGAGAGGCGATTGAGCTCTTTTGCATCGATTTCCCAGATGCCTTCGATAGATCCCGGGGGGCATGCCAGCGTCAGACTGCCGTTGTCGGGGCCGATGAAAACAGTTCCATCTTTTCTCAAAACGATGCAGCGTGGATGGGTTTCTTCAGCATTGCCGACGCCCGGATCGACGACATGCACGACAATCGTGTGGGCTTTGCGTTGTTTTGCTTCATAAGGAAAGGTCGCGGCGAGATGCTGCGCGGCGCGTTCAGGAGATAGAGGCTTTGCGGAGTCGTTGATGTAGAGTTCTTGCTGGAGCGTCTCTTTCCACGCGGCGCTCGCGAGTTCTCCGCTAGTCTGCAAGTCGGCGAGGGCCTTTCCTGCATTTTTACCGCCTCCGAAATCGGTGTAGATATAGATTTTCGGGCGGTGCTGATTGATCTTCTCAATGGCTGTTTGATCATTGAGGAGCGAATTGTAAAATCCAGTGCTCTTTTGTAAAAATCCTGCAGGATGAAGAGGACTGGAGCAAACTAATAATAATAAAAAATGTGTTCCTTTCATGATAAATTCCTAGTTAATTTTTGGGGAAAAACAAAAAAAAATTAGACAGAGAAAGATGTTTGCCCGCAACGGGGCATCATCATCATGAAACGAACGGAAGATGAGTGAGTTGTATTCACCGGCTTCATGTTTTTATGATAACAGATACGACCATTAGAAGCCATTTAAATTATTTTTATAGGATCACGGAAATTCCCAGTACCAACTGAAGATGGCTGAGACAAAGTCTGTGGAGTTGCGTCCATAGACAGGGAACCAAACGCCCCACAAAATGCCCATGTTGGCGTTGAAGTTGTATTCCACTGCGGGGGCTAAACTCAGCTGATCGCTGTAGCCGCTTCCTACGGAGGCAGGCGATCCATTCGACAACTTCCCGGGTTTGCCGTGGAAAGAGGTTTTGTTAGTATAAGTGTAGACGACGTCGAGCGCTACTACCCAAGGCTGATTGATGCTGAGCTCAAGACCGAGATCGGCGGTGAATATATTGCCAGGATGCACGGTCCCGCGCGTCCCATGGCCGCCGCCATACGCATTGAAACCGTGCACTCTCACAGGCGTCGAGAGTGTGTAGTTCAGCGCAAGGCGCGTATTAAAGGGATGCAGCGTATCCCAAAAGAGAAGTTTACCCAACGCCCAAGTGAATGTCGTTTGCCAGGCGCCCACACCCGTTGCGCTCAAATTCAGTCCATTGGAGCTCAAGTGCTGATACGATCCCGTCGGAAATAATTGGGACACGGTGAATTTCATTTTCGGCACGTACAGCGATTCATCGTTGACCTTGAATCCCAGCGCAATCGAAGTGTCGAGAATTCCCCCGCCTGTCTTGCCGCGGCTCCAATTCTCCACAGCGCCCATGGTCAGAGTAGTGTCGAGGGAGGGAGTGATGCCGATCTCCAACAGGATGGGCTGCACTTTGATCCCAAAAACATTGGGTGCCGACACGATTTTTCTGTGATCATTGAAGACGGCAAAGTTGTCGGTGAAAAAGATGTAGGGTTGGATCATCGCCTCGCCGGGAGGCACCATCGAGGCGGAAGGGGTGATGAGAGGGCCTGTGTACCAAGGATTGAATAATTTAAGCGCATGCTCGTATTGCTTTTCAGCAGAAATAAGCTGCACTTCAACTTGTTCCGGTGTGATTTCCTGAGTTGTGTTTTGGGCCGCCATTACAGAAGGCAGAGCCATCAATAACCATTTCATCATGAATTTATATTGAACTTTTTTTGGAATTTTGAAAATAAAAAAGAAAGGAGATCTGTTATGGACAACATTGGAAGCACCGGCGGCCCGGCGCCTATCACCCCGCACGATCGAAACTGGTTTGAACAAGAATACCGTGAAAGCGCTCAGCTCTTTCAGAATGCTGTCAAGCAATATGCGAAGTCAGACAATCCTTATCAGAAACGGGAGTTCCAAGAAGTGATGGAAAAATCCCTGGCGATCCTCAACGAAACAGCGCGCGAGCTCAATCGCAAGGCTTTATTGGAGCAAAATGACAAGATCGCCCAAGATTATGCCTCGTTCAATAAAACGCCCGACGATGCAAAGACGATCGAACAATTGAATCAAGACCTCGAAAAAGCGAAGAAATCGGTTTGACGCTTAGCATTCCAGCCATTTTAAAATGGCACGATGATTGCGCTTGAAAGCTGCAGCTCTGATCTTATTTAGGTTCCATGGACAGCCATTCGCTATTGCCCATTTGAGCAGCTCCAAGTGGCCGCCTTTAGCTGCCTATGTGCACGTCTTCTCATCCCACGGGCAGCCCTTGTCCCTTGCATATTTGAGAATTTCAAAGTGGCCGTTTAACGCCGCATCACTGCATGTTCTTTTATCCCACGGGCAGCCGTTTTCTCTTGCCCATTTGAGCACTTCCAAGTGGCCGCCTAAGGCAGCATTGGAGCATGTCCAATGATTCCACGGGCAGCCGTTTTCTCTTGCCCATTTGAGCACTTCCAAGCGGCCGCCTAAGGCTGCATTTGCGCATGTCCATTCACTCCACGGACAGTCATTTTCTCTTGCCCATTTGAGAACTTTCAAATGACCGCCTAAGGCTGCCCTGGCGCATGTCCTTTCATTCCATGGGCACCCATTTTCTCTTGCCCATTGGAGCATCTCCAAGTGGCCGCCAAATGCTGCATTTGCGCATGTCCATTCACTCCACGGACAGTCATTTTCTCTTGCCCATTTGAGAACTTTCAAATGACCGCCTAAGGCTGCCTTGGCGCATGTCCATTCATTCCACGGGCACCCTTCTTTTCTAGCCCATTGGAGCATCTCCAAGTGGCCGCCAAATGCTGCATTTGCGCACGTCTCACGATCCCATGGATAACCCTCTTCTTTTAGCCATTTCAACATTTCCAAATTGCCGCCTCCCGCTGCCCTTTCGCACGCCAACAATAAATCCCATGGGCAACCCTTTTTTAATGTCCATTTTAAAACTTCCAAGTGGCCGCCTAAGGCTGCATTTGCGCATGTCCGTTCATTCCATGGGCAGTCTTCTTCTCTAGCCCATTGGAGGACTTCCAAGTGGCCGCCTAAAGCTGCTGTCTCACATATCTTGTCCTTATTCAATTGAGCGGCGGGAAGACCTGTCCAGACCCATTTGAGAAGATTGAGGTAGCCGAGTTTAGCAGCTATTACAGTGAATTTAATTCTGAAGTTATCGAAATTGAACTTTTCAGAGAAAGGCGTATCGAAGGGTTCCTTTAATTGAAAAAGCGTCCAAAACCTATTATAGGCACACTGCGATGCAGGGTCGAGAAATTGCGCGATGTGCAGAATGATTTCTTGGGGAAGTGTGATCAATGTTTGAGAGCTTTCTGGAAGCTGCACGAGCGGCCGGGTGCGGTGGATGTAGAGTTCGATGGCGCGCGCCTTGCGTTCTAAAGTGGATTGCTTCCCATTGCGATGATGGAAGGCATCTTCTGCGCAGCCCCAATAAGAGTTGGGAAATAGGATCAGGCGATAGAGCTCAGCGTAGACGCCGTCTCGGATGATTTTTGGCAGCTTGGAAAAAGCATCGATCGCAGAGGGATCGCTGTTTTTAAATTGTTCCATTATCCCGCGGAGTAGGCAATTGGCCACAGCTTGCGCTTTTTGATCGGATGTGCAGCTTTGCCCATTTCGGTTGTGAAATGCGTCCTCTGCGCACCTAAAGTAGTCATTGTCAAAACGCTTGAGGGGATAGAGTTCGCCATAAATGCTATCCTTGGCTTCTTGCGGCAGCTCGGAAAAGAGGGCCATCGCTTGCGTTGCATCTTCTCTTAAAAAGTGGCCTACAGCCGCAATGGCTGTTTCTTGGCGGGAAAGAATGGGATTGAAAGTTGAAGAGTTGAGTGACATAAGTTCCTTAAAAATCAGAAGAGCTAGTTTTGATAGACGGGATTGTTTTGGAATTTTGGTAATTTTTCAGTCTTTCGATCCATTCTTGCGGGATGCCCGCTCGTTGCCTCGGCTCCGCGTGTACGGCAAAGCCGGTCGCTCGCTTAGGGGTCATGAGAGGGGGCAAGCTGTCGACCCATGCTTCCCAAGGGTCTTGTTCGGGCTGTTTCATTTTTTTAAGCCAATTCAATCCGAATGAGACATGGTTGATCTCGTCTTCTAAAATGCGCTGCATCAGCGAAGCGGAGTCGATGTCGCCGACGCGCGCGAACGACTTTCCGTACAGGGGAGCAAAATCGAGGTTGGCCATTTCAAAGGTGAGGCTCATGACGCTGACGTAGCGGATGGGATGGGTCAAATGTGGCACATAGGACCAAAAGTGGCGATAGAGCGGGAGATCGCCGAAAGAGAGGCCAAGGGTTCTTAAGCGTTGAATGTAGAGGCGCACGTGTTCTTGTTCTTCGCAGAGAGTATTGGCGACGCCTTTGCGGAAATGCTTGGGGGCATCGGGGAAGGCGAGCAGGGCTTGGGCCATGATTTCAACGGCGAGCAGTTCGTGGCCGGCAAAGCGATGAAGGCAGATGGCGCGTTTGCCGGGGTCGCAGTGTTCATGGAAGGTGGGGAGTTTTTCTTTGCGGGTGTGCCGGCGGAAGCCCATGCCTGGAGGGCGGGTCGGCTCATTAAAGATAAGCGGGGCGCCTGGCTCGAGGTCGGTCAAAAGGGGAGGAGAAAGTAACTTTTCCTCTAATGTGTCGGCGCTTAAAATGCGGACTGCGAGTTCTCTTAATTCCATCACTATGAAGGGCTGTTCAAGCCCTTCATCCGTCCTCCGGCGGAAACCCGGCCCTTAAGGGCCGGGTATTTCAAAAATGGATTGGCGTGGGTGCGAAGCCCACGCCAACCACAAAAATCCCAGGCCTTAAGGCCTGGGTTCACAGTATAGATTGCGGCTTATTCTACATCCAGGACGAAATAGGCGGGGAAGGCGAAATTGTGATTGGGGCGCGGGGAGGCGATCACGGTGACCTGTTTGCCGACGAGATTTTGCAAATTGATTTTTGTGCTGTAGATATAGGCAACAGGGGTGTCTTTATCGCGGATGATGAAGTCGCCGGGCTTGCTCTTCACAGGGGCGTTGTAAGGTTCGACAATGCCTGACAGTTCGACGGAGGCGAGTTTCTGCTCTTCATAATAAGTGCGCTGGTCGCGGTTTTCGTTGATGTTGGCCCAGCTGGAATAGAGAGCCTCTTCGATCGGTTCCCAGATTTTCATGCGGTCGGTGATCTGTGCTGCACTCTCGACCATCTCGCGGTGCTCGGCTTGCTTGGACTCAGCGACGATCTGCTCTGCTTCCATATGAGCAATGCGTTTTTGCAAATAGGTTTCTTGGAAGGAAGCGAGGGCTTCTTTCGCTTGCTCGACGAGATCGGGGAACTCTGTGTATTCATCGATGACGTTTTTATAGCCGTTGATGACGCGGTCAAAGTCGATTTCTGTGAAGTGTTTGCGCAGCTCCGATTTGGCTAAAATGGCGGAAGCGTCAAGGCTTTGCTCCACGGTGATTTGACGCCGGTCGTGCTTGGCTTTTACTTCAGGCCCGCCGACATATTCGATGTATTCCTTAGCGATGTAGAATCGCGTCTCTAGCGGCGGTGAGATTTCAAACCATTTAGTGTTGACGGCGGAAATGGCAGGATTTTCGATCCTGTCGCCGGAATTCATATGGCCGATGACAGGAGCATCGAGGCTTGGCTCAAGGCGGACATTGACGTGATTGCCCTCGACGGTATTTTCAAGAACAAAGCTGCGGAAAATGTAGGCTTTAGTATCAGAAGGAGGCTGAACAGCCCAGAAGTCCCCTTTTTCGCCGACGATCGATACGTATTCGTTTTTGCTGAGCTCTTTGATGATGCGGCTATCGAGGTCGGGGCGCAGACGCATGCGCACTTTCCTCGCTTTAATTTTCCCTGTGAATGGTTTGACGTCCACTTCGGGAGTTTTATCGACAACTTTTTTTGGCAGAGGCGCGGCAACTTTAGGTTCGATGATTTGGGGTGCCGCTGGAGTTTCTTCAATGGGCATTTGGATGAATTCAGCTGTAGGGAATTCGGGCATTGCCTCATTGGGCAATGGAGCATCGGCATTTAATGTAAGGGCGAACAAAGATGCGAAAAGAGAATGATAAAATTTAGACATGGAACAACTACCTCCTGACTCTAGTAATTTGTCATTCTAGGAGGTAGTTATTTTTTCTACCAGTCTTTTATGAATTTAAGACGGCGCGGATGTGTTCGCAATGGGTTTCACCGCAATTGCATCCGATGGGATCGCCGAGAAAGACGTTGTATTGTTCTTTGGGATCAAGGGGATTTGAGACGATGTAGAGTTTGTCGCTCTCTTGTTTAATGTCCCAGGTTTTGAACTTCAAATCTTCATCGGTGACGATTTCTTCAGGTTGTTTCCGTTCATCGCCGCAGCAACCATTTTGAAGGGCGCGTGCAATTTGGCAATGCATGCAGTTGCAATGCGGCTCAGCCTTGGGGATTGTGTTGGAATCGTCGATGCCAAGGGATTTTGAGAGTTCGGCGATTCTTTCAATGATATCCGGAGGCAGGTCGGGGCTGTTGGCTTGCTCAGGATTGTGGCTGAGCATGGCGCCGAAATTTTCCATCCCGATAAGGGCATTTTTCAAAGGGAGGCCAAATGAGATCATTTGCTCGCTGGGGATGGGAGGGCGAGGGGCGGCTTTTTCTTCGAGTTCCATATATCGGGTATGGGCCACAAAGATCGCTTCGATCATAGTGTATTCTAAGTCAGGGATTTCGATCCTGGCCCCGTTGAGCAGGGTCACGACGAGATATAGCGTAGATGCCTCATTTTCAATGTGTAAGGATGCAATGTTTTTCCAAGATGTCGAGATATAGGGAGGGATGCTTAAGATCTTAGAGTTGATTTTCATAGCTTCTCCTTTGTCAATTCCTATTATATAGGAAGAGCATTTCTTAAGTCAAATGAAATTAGCAGTCAAATATTTTGATTGCCAAAAGTAGTTGTAAGTCATTTATTATCAACGTGATAAAAAAATTGTTGAGCCGGTGAGGGGTTGAAAGATATGCTCAAGCTTTTGGGCTAATAACTAGGAGGCAAAAGCCGTGGCGCGTAAAACCTTTGTCATCGATACCAACGTCCTTATTCACGATCCTGATGCCATCGGCAAATTCAAAGATAATGATGTCGTCATTCCTTTAAATGTGCTTGAAGATCTCGATGGGATGAAGCGTTTTTCTGATGAATTAGGGAAAAATGCCCGTCATGTGATCCGCTATATCGATAGTTTGAAAGCCCAGAAAGAAGGGGACTTGCATAGCGGGGTCAAAATTGAAAATGGGACCGTTGTCCGCATCTATGTCGATACAAAGCCGGGTGAAAAGGTGGATTTTCCTCTATCTCCTGAACGCGCTGCGAATAAAATCCTCTATGTGGCCTATAAGCTTCGCGAATCGACGGGCCAGCCTGTCGTGATCGTTTCGAAAGATTTTGTCGTGCGTGTGAAGGCGGAGGCGATCGGCCTTGCAGCAGAGGATTATGAAAACCTCAAAGCCTCTTACGACAATCTCTACAAGGGCTATCGAAAACTCGAAGTGGCTAAAAGGGAGATCGACCTCTTTTTTAAAGATGGTTTTTTGCCAGCCGAAAATATTCCCGATCTGCTCCCCAATGAATATTGCCTCTTGTCTTCCCCTGAGCAATCGTCAGCGATTTGCAAGTATAATCCGCAGACAAAGCGCCTCGAGCCTTTGATGAAACTGGCGCGCGATATTTGGGGGATCCAGCCTTTGAATGTCGAGCAAAAATGCGCGCTC
>JASHWX010000031.1 GCA_030043815.1 Candidatus Rhabdochlamydia sp. | reverse complement strand
ATTTCATACTGTTTTTGGTACTCTTCAATTTTTTGATTACATTCTTTTAGCTTTTCGTCGATCTTCCCATAGATCAACTGGCCGATTCCTCCTGATTGTTTGGCATCGAGGCCAAGGCTCGTGTAGAGATTCCACCTTGAAAACTCCATTTTCACTTCAGAAAAAGAGGCGAGGGTAAATTCCCAAGCTTTGAGCAGCGCATTGTCGCAAATCCCTTTGAACGCCGCCCGCGCATCTTTCTCTTTTTGAAAAAATCGATGGATCTGCTCGAGTTTGGGATCCGGCACGGCGATTGTTTGCTTTAACTGGGCCATCTCTAATCGGCGCGCCTGCTGCAGATCAGCGTCTTTAAGTGAAAATTTTTCTAAAAGAGCTACCCGCAAGAATTCTTCCACCGATTTGGCATTTGAATGCTTTTTAACCGCTTCGGGGCTCACACTGCAAATTTCGAGCGCCGCGATCAGACCGGGCGACATCATTAGTTTCTTTTTTAAATCTCCCATCCCTGTGCTCGGACTGAGCGGAAGGGCATACTCCACGCCGCCGAAGGTCCGCTTCAATTTGCCTGTCGATAAAAGTTGATAGAGATCATCGAGGAAAAGCTCGAGCTGCTCCCCTTGAATCAAAATGGCAGGAGCGGTCGCAAAGCAGGAGCCGACATTTTGCCTCAGCGGCGTCAATGCGGCGCAAAGCACCGCTCTCCGAACCTGCGCTTCCGAAGCATTGCTGGATTCATAAATACCGAGCGTCTCCAAGACCAGCCGCTCCGCATAGGCATGAATTAAGGGTTTTTGAAAACGCCTAAACGACTTTAATACGGGCTCTTCAGAAAATCGACGCAGCGTCTGCAGCTGATGCTCAAGAATAAGGCTGTCATTGGTCCCTTCCGGATAAAAAAGATAACCCTGCGTTTCAAATAAAGAGATAATCTCCGCCAACTGATCTTTTTTCACTTCCCCTTTGTCGTCAACGAGCGCCTGAGAAAGTTTTCTAGCGCGATTTAACGCCCGGTACCTAAAACTGTCTTGCAGCGGCGTGAGATCGAAAAGGGAAGAGAGCTTGGCCTCATGTTGCAGATCAAACAGTTGGACGAGGGGGTGGTTCTTTTGCACCTTCAACAGCTGTTCAATAACCTGATTTAAAGACTGAGGATCAATCATTTTAGGTATATCTTTATTTCAAAACAAATTTCTTTTGAGGATCAAAGGGATTAGTTGAAACTTCAACGATAAGTCCCTCGCCAATCATTTTTTTAAGTCGAGCTCGTGTTGCACGATCTGAGATTTTCCAAAGAAGAGCCGCATCTTTGGGAGTGATTTCCTTTCGTTTTGCAATCAAATCTATAAGCTCTTTTTTCCATTCTTCACTGATAATAGGTTTGGTTTCTCTACGATTATAAAGAGTTACTCTAAAAAAATACCCTAACTCTTCAAATTGTGGAATTGCAATACCGGATTTTTGACATTGAGAAACCATCCTTTTGAGACCAGATCCCCAGAGCTCGATTAAATCAAGTTCTCGAAAACATCTACCTATGACTCTGTTTCTTAGCTGCGAAACACCTTGCAGAGCATCGCTTAGGTTAAGCCCAAATGGAAGAGTCCCTGGATTCGTTATTTCGATCCTATCATCAAAGATAGCAATTTGAATCTGACTTCCTCCTATGCTGTAATCTGTATGAATCAGGGCATTGATAACAGCTTCTTTCACTACCACAGGCGGATATTCTGCTATATTTTTTCGAATCGATGGGCCAATTTTAGCACCCAATTTAGTATTCCTCTGTACAAAAGCAGTGATTTTATCTAAAGCTATAGGAAGATAATCATCCACATCTTGATGATCTATGACTTCATCTTTAGTACTCCCTGCAAAACGGACACACCGAACGACGGCATTGGGAAAGATCTCTTTTCGATTCTTGCCAAATAACAAAATAGCCCCCTTACTGGGAACAATTTTTGATTGTTTTCTCAAGTACAGATGAAGGGAGAAAGCTGTAGATTCTTCGAATTTTTTCCCTACTTTTTTGTAACACGTTTTAATGGCTTCATGGTCAAGATCTTGAATGGAACACCCTATGCTTGGCATTTCATCGAAGCATTCGTTTTCCCCCAATCTATCAAGTTCAGCGAGAATAGCTGCATCGGCTAAACGATTAGTAGACCCCAAACGAATATAAGTCCCTTTCTTTAATCCTTTGGCTTTCACATAGTAAGGTCCGACACTGTGCGGAACATGGATAAGCAAAAATTCCTTATTTCTCCAAGAAACTACATGAATATCTGGACTGAAGAGAGGCTCGATCGAATCGGCAATTGTATTTGCGAGTCTCATTTCCTCAGCAACAGGATCTTTCAACCCTACGATCTCTTTTGTTTTATCTTTGACCCCAATAAGAATTTTTCCACCTGCAGTGTTAGCAAAAGCGACGATCGTGTGAATAATCCGGTCTAAGCCCTTGGTGTTTTCCTTGAATTCCAAAGTCTTTCCTTCTTCTTGCCGAAGCAACTCTTCTATCATAAGATTCCTCGCTTTGAATACCCGGAAGATAACCCGGAAGCGACCCGGAAGTCAAGGACTTCCGGGTTTTCCTGAAAACAAGTAAAA
>JASHWX010000030.1 GCA_030043815.1 Candidatus Rhabdochlamydia sp. | reverse complement strand
ATTTCGGCGTCAAAGCTGCTCAAATTAACGAACGCAAGTTCATCCGTCTTTCACGCTAGAAATTGCTCCGAGAACTTTTGTTAAGGACCACTAGAGAAGTCTATCAAAACGTTTCAAAAGCTTTGTCAAAGTAAGCGCATTGTCTGCGGCATAGCCTGCTTCATCATTGTCGAAATAGCAGTAGACATCTTTGCCCGCCCTTAATTGTTTGCGGATGAACCTTGCCCATTTTTGCAGCTCTTTATCTGAATAGTTCCCTGCGTAGGCGCCGTCCGGCCCATGCAAGCGAATGTAGACAAAATTCGTCGTGACAAGGCAGGGCGAGAGATAGCCATCGAGTTCATAAATGCAAAAGGCGGCGCGGTATCGTTTCAACAGGGCAATGGCCTTGTCGTTGATCCAGCTTTGATCGCGGAATTCAAAGGCGTACCGATGGCCTTTAGGCAAAGCTTTGAGAAATTCTTCCAAGCGCTCGAGGTTGGCCTTCCAGTGAGGCGGCAGCTGAAAGAGGACCGGCCCTAAATGCTTGCCTAAACCTTCTAGCCGCTCTAACAGCTTTCGCAGCGGCATTTTAGGGTTGCGCAGCCGTTTCACGTGGGTGATGAACCGGCTGGCTTTCACAGCAAAGATAAAAGGACGAGCGGCCAGATCAGCGTACCCTTTGAAGACTTCTTTTTTCGGCAAACTATAAAACGTGCGGTTGATCTCGACGGAAGTAAGATGCTGCATGTAGTAGGACAAAAACTTCTTGCGGCTTAAATCCTTAAGGTAGAAAGGTCCGATCCAATGCTCATAAAACCATCCGGATGTTCCAATATGAACTTTGCCTTGTTTCATATCTTTACTATAAACTATTAATATGTTAATTGTACAATTATGATACAAATTGAACTTTTGCATCCCATTATCAATCATTTTACTATTGCCTTCCTTTTTGTAGGGGTCATAGTAAAGTTAATTGGATTTTTTTGTAGAAAAAAGCCCATTTATCCCAAAGTGCTTTCTTTCTCCCGAATCTTGCTGACAATCGGCGTGGGATTTGCCGTTTGCTCGATCATCACCGGAGAAATTGCCGATGACATCGTAGAAAAGCAGCTATGCGAACTCGATGTCCTCCAGATCCATGAAAAAATCGCGTATGCAACAGCAAGTGCATTTGTTCCCGCTTTGATTTTAGATTGGCTAAGAAAGTGGGCGCCAAAAAAATGGCTCACCTTCGTCAGCTCGATCCTTTACATTTGCGCGACGGGTTTACTCATTTTATTGGGTGCCCTGGGCGGCGATGTCGTCTATTCGCAAGGCGGCGCAGTCAACAACGAATGTCTACTACCTCATTGATATTCTAAACAGTTCGTTCTATCATGGATCGCTATGATCCAAGTCGATGATTTAACCCTCTCTTTTACTGGTGAGACCGTTTTAGAAAATGTCTCGTTCACTGTCAATGCAGGCGAGCGATGCGGTCTTGTCGGGCGCAACGGCTCGGGCAAAACGACGCTGATGCGGCTTCTCGTCGGACAAGAATCGGCCGACAAAGGGACGATCTCTCTTTCCAAGGGCTATCGATTGGGATATCTCGATCAGCACATCCGTTTTTCCACTCCGACCGTTCTCGAAGAAGCCTGCCTGGGCCTAAAGAGGGAAGAGAGGGCAGAGACTTACAGAGCTGAGAAGATTTTATTCGGGCTGGGATTCAAACAAGAGGATTTGGACCTTCCTCCCCAGCAGCTGTCGGGGGGTTATCATTTAAGGCTCCACCTGGCGAAGGTCTTGCTCTCTCAGCCCGATTGCTTGCTTCTCGATGAGCCCACAAACTATTTGGATATTCTCTCGATCCGATTCCTCATGCGGTTTTTACAGCAGTGGAAAGGGGAGTTGATCTTGATTTCCCATGATCGCGAGTTCATGGACGAGGTAACGACGCATACTTTAGGGATCCACCGCAAAAAAGTGCAAAAGGTCAAAGGGGGCACAACGGCCTTGTTTGAACAGATCGTCCAGCAAGAAGAGGTGTACGAGCGCACGCGGGCCAACTTGGAGAAAAAGCGTTCCCATCTTCAATCCTACATTGATCGATTTGGAGCGAAGGCGAGCAAAGCGGCCCAAGCCGAGTCGCGAAAAAAAATGCTGGGGAGGATTCCTGCATTAGAAGAGCTCAAAACGCTTTACAACCTCGACTTTGAATTTCGCCTCCGCCCCTTTCCTGGAAAGAAGATGATGGAGGCCAAAGAGATCGACTTTGCCTACGAAAGCGATCGGCCCATTGTCCAGCAGTTTTCTCTTGCCATTGAAAAAGGAGAGCGTATCGCCATCATCGGGAAAAATGGATACGGCAAATCCACTCTACTCAGACTCATGGCCGGCGATCTTCATCCTCAAGGAGGCGATGTCCGATTTTCCGAGAATGCGGCAATCGGCTATTTTGGTCAGACCCATATTCAAAGATTAAAAGACGATGCGACGATCGAAGGGGAAATCGCCGAGGCAAATCCTCTTCTTAATACCGCTGATGTCAAAGCGATTTGCGGATTGATGATGTTTCCGCAAGACACCTCCAAGAAGAGGATCTCCGTCCTCTCCGGAGGCGAGAGGAGCCGGGTGCTGCTCGGAAAGATATTGGCCCGGCCTTGCAACCTGCTTCTTCTCGACGAGCCGACGCATCACCTCGATGTGGAATCCATCGAGGCGCTGATCGATGCGTTGGAAGATTTTGAGGGCGCTGTCGTGATCGTGACCCACAGCGAACTGATCTTGAAAAGATTGCAGCTCAATAAGCTTGTTGTCTGCCATTTAGGGGCGCAAGAGCATTTTTTGGGCACCTATGAGGATTTCTTAAGGGATATCGGTTGGGAAGAAGAGGAAAAGATCAAACCCAAGGGGCGGGACGAACGCAAGGCGAAACACGATGAAAAGATGCAAATGCGCACTCGCTTGAGGCCGATAGAGGCCGAAATGCGGTCGATCGAAAAGTCCCTTGCGGACCTCGAGGAAAAGCAAAGGGAAGAAAATCTCTATCTCATTACCGTCACCCAAGCTGGAGATTCTACAAAAATCCAGCAGCTCATGAAGAGCGTTGGGGAAAGGGAAAAGGAGCTCGAGCAGCTCTACATCAAATACATGGACCTAGATAAGCAATTGAGGAACACATGATGCGCATTCTGATTATTTTGGCTCTTTTCATACGCGGACTTCTTTGTGCCGTTGAGACCGATTTCGATGTTGTGATCGTCGGAAGCAGCCCGATCCCTCTGATTGAAGCCGTCTATCAACTCGAATGCGGGAAAAAGGTGCTTATATTGGAAAAGAACGAACGTTGCGGCGGAGCCTGGAAAAGCATCGATATTTGCGGAATAGCTAATGCCGATCTCGGGTGCCATACCATCGGAAACGACGCCAGGATTTCGAGTTTTTTAAAGGATTACATCGGATGCCGTATGTTCTGTTTGGAAGAACCTTTCACAGAAAACGGCAGGTGCAATAAAGGCATTTATTTCTCCAAAGGCTGCCATGAGCTCATCTCTTGCTTGGAAAAGATCATCCAATCCCATGAGAACGGCATCCTTTTACATCAGGAATTGCAAAGCGTCTTTTTTGATGTGGAAAGAGGCTGTGTTTACCTGACAGTGGAAAATGACAGGTATACATCCGCCAAACTCATCATCACTGCCGCTTCTTGTTTTTATGTAGAGAATCCGACATTTAGTCATCCTTCAAATCCCCATGTTCAGCTTTTCCCTCATCTTTATTTATTAGTTGAAGATGCAGGGCCGGTCAAATTCTCTTATTTGAACGGGATCACAACGGGAATGTCGCGCGCGATGAATTTAACTCCCTTTGTGGATCTGCCTAAAGAAGGCATGCAGCTGATCGCCATCCAAATGCATAAACAAACGGATTACAATGCCGAGGCCAATTTTTTTGAAGCCTTTAAAAGCAAAAAGCTGATTTCGCCCGATGCGAAGATTGTCTGTTCGGAGACCTACCTTTATCAGACATCGACGATCAATACTGCAGCTCTTCAGAAAGTGGGAGGACCGCTCTTGGAAGTGCTGCAGACCTCCGCTTTTACCAACATGTCGCAATACATCGACAAATGGAAAATGAGGATGATCATTCGATAAATGCAGAGGGGTAGGCAATCGCCCCTAGCGACGGTTAAAAAGGAAGAATCTTTTTCTTGATAAAGCAGGGCTCGTAAATATGAGCTTTTAAAAAGGACCTGCTTTATCAAGAAAAAGATTCTTCCTTTTTAACCGCTTTGACTTCGTCAAAGAAGGGGCGATTCTCAGCGACTCCGTGTTCTCGTCTATATGTTTATCTAAAATTTCGAAATGGCTGCAAATGACAATTGATTTTATCTTATTGGTTGTGTTACTATTTTTACTGTATATTAAAAAATTGGGAGTAAAATTATGACTAGTTCAGCACAAGCATTGATTAGCAGATCTGTTTCTATTGAAGGTTATAAAAATCCAGTGGCTTATGACCCAAAAGATATTGATTTTCAAGGAACTTGGCTTTGTAAACAATGTACCGCCAGATTTTTTGGGGGAGGACAACCTATTCATACCAGCAGTTGCGACCATAGATTGTCTAACAGTTATGAAACTTGTGATTTGATTTTTGTGATAGGTGACAAAACGAAAGGAGGACCTTTTAATCCAAATGACTTTGAGAAAGTCAAAGCTCTTGCTAAAAACAAATTTAGGGAGACCCAAGGATCGTGGTGTTTATTGAGTTAAACTCTTTACGGCAATGAAGAGGGAGAAGAAGGTTTGCAGAATGTCTCTTTGATCAAGAAAAGAGAGAAGAGCGAGATGATCAAATAGACGGGAAGGGTCAAGAAGGCGGCCTTATAGGCATGGACAGAGAACGCGCGTGCGCCTTCGACGATTCTTCCATCCCATCCCAAGTCTAAGAATTTTCCTGTCATTGGGTCGGAGAAAGCGCCGAAGAGGGCATCAAAGGCATTCATGAACCCAATGGCTGTGGCTGCAAGCAACGCTGATGTGATTTCTCGGATCATCGTGAAGCAGAGAAGGAAGCTGCTGATGGAAAATCCGAACAAGAAAAGAAGGAAGATCAAAAAAGAATGGGTGATGCCGGGCAGGTAGATCACTGCTGAGATGCAGATGAGCGCAACCAGGGTGCCCCAGAACATGACGGCCTTCCTGCGGCCTACCCAATCGGAAAACCAGCCGAACACGGGGGCGCCGACAGCAAATCCGATGAAGATCAGGGAAACAGATTGCGCTGCCATATTTTGAGAAATGCCGAACGCCTCCGAAATGAACGAGACCCCCCACAGCCCGCCAAAGACCATCACTGGAGCAAATGCAAATCCGCTATAGACGGAGAGCCACCAAGCTTGGCCGCTCGAAAGCACTTGCTTCAAGCTCGCGCCAAAGGTAACTCTCTGCGGGACGATGTGCATCTCTTTTTTGTGGTCAGGCGCCTTATCGCGGACGATGATCCAAAAGATGAGCGCAAGCACGAGCCCTGCGATGCCGATGATTGTCATGGCCTCTCTCCAGTCCATCATGTCGATGAACGCGGCCAAGGGAGCTTGCCCTCCAACGGCGCCTAGCATCGCAACTGTCATCATCAAACCCGTCATGAAGGCAAATTGCTTGAGAGGAAACCAATTGGCGATCAGCTTTAAGCAGTTGACTGCAGCAAACGCAGCTCCGGCTCCTGTCAAAAAGCGGCCAACGCTTGCGACAAATAAGTTGTCCGCTTTGGCAAAAATGATGCTGCCAAGGGCGCACAGAGCAATCGCCGCTGTTGTGACTTTGCGGGGGCCGATCTTGTCGAGGAGCAGTCCGGCAGGAATTTGCAGGATGAGATAAGCGTAGAAATAGCAGGCGGCCAAATTTCCAAGTGCAGTTCCGCTGATGTTGAATGTTCCCATGAGGGTCGAGGTCATGACGCTCGGGGAGACCTCGAGTGCATATTTGTAAAACATGAATAGCGCGCTCAAAAGCCAGATGATCCAAGCGCGGAAGATGATAAGGGGGTGTGATTTTTTGGACATAGTATGCCATTATACCGCGGTCGATTTTTCTCTTGCAAGCTGTTCTTTTTTTCGTAAAATAGTTCCGATCAATTGGGAGAAAAAAGATGAAAATGATGTGCACTATGCTTGCGGTTGCGATGATATCAGTGGGAATTTGCGAGAATATCGATCAGAAGGTCGTCCAGCAATTAAAAAAAGTTCAACAACATCGCGACAACGAAAAGGTCCTCGCCGAGCTTCTGCCGATCGTGCATTGCCCCCTCAAACCGAGCAAATATGAGGGCATCCTCATCTCTCAATTGCGCAATGCCCAAAGTTCCACTCAGCAATTTCGGTTGATTTCCGATAAGCTCGCTGAGCTGCTCGTCCATAAAGTCATTCAGTGCCTTCCGACAAAATCCATCGAGGTGGAGACCCCCGTTGCCACATGTTTAGGACAGGCTTTGGCCAGCAATGTCGAACTCGTGTCGATCATGCGCTCAGGCGACGCCCTTCTCGATACGTTCATCATGCATTTTCCCGAGGCTAATGTGAGCAAATTTTTGATCCAGCGCGATGAAAAGACTGCAGAGCCTCATTTTCAATATATGAAGGTGTCTCCGACGTTGGGCTCAAGCAATCAAGTCATCATCACTGAACCGATGATTGCGACAGGGGGGACCTTGGAGATGGTCGTCTCGCTTCTCAAAGAAAAAGGGGTGAAAGAAGAGAATATCATCATCGCTTCTGTCTGCGCAGCTCCAGAGGGCCTCATCAGGCTGGGGCAAAAGTTCCCTCGCATCAAAGTCGTCTTGACCGTCCTCGATGAAAAGCTCAATGAGAAGAAGTACATTGTTCCGGGCCTAGGGGATTTTGGCGACCGTTACTTTGGAACTATTGCTGAGTCGTCCATCGTAGACGAGGCGTTTCCTGCAAGCCCTTAAGTTCACGTCCGATGAATTGCTAAAGGCGCTGAGGCTTGATAGACTGGCATCACCTCAACAGTGTTGATGTTGACATGGGGAGGAAGACAGTGGCAGAAGTAGATGATCTCCGCAATATCTTTGGGCTGTAACGGTTGTGTATTTGCGTACGGTGTTTTCGCTTTTTCTTGATCTCCTCTGAATCGGATGACAGAAAATTCCGTCTCGCCGACAAGTCCCGGCTCGATGCAGCTCACACGGACGTTCTTTCCCAGCAGGTCTGCGCGCAGGTTAAAAGAAAACTGGCGTACGAACGCCTTCGTCGCTCCGTAGACGTTCCCTCCAGGATAAGGATAGCGTCCGGCAACGGAACCGAGGTTGACGATGTGGCCGTGATCGCGCTTGACCATCGAGGGGAGGGCGGCACGGGTGCAATAGAGAAGGCCGTTCACATTCGTTTCGACACACGCGTCCCATTCTTCGAGGTTTCCCTCATAAGCAGGTTCCAGCCCAAATCCAACGCCGGCATTGTTGATCAAGACATCGACGGGACCGATTTGCGAGAATACATTCATCACGGCATCTGATGAGCGCACGTCAAGTTCGTAGATCGAGATTTGTTTAGGGTAGGCTTTTTGGATCTCGGATAAATGATCTAAACGTCTTGCCATCAGGGCTAATCGATACCCTTGTTCGGCAAATTTACGGGCGGCGGCGGCTCCGATCCCTGCGGAAGCGCCGGTGATCGCGACGAGTTCATTCATGACCAAGTTATGGAATACGCCTGCTTTATTTGCAACAAAATTGAAATAATAATATTATTGAGTTATATGATTAAAAGGTTTTCTCGTTATTTATTACGAGTGTGCACTTTTCAAATTGGTGAATATAATCATGGTCCATTTTCTCGTTTTCTTATTAAATTGCTGAAAAAGCATTACGATCTTTCTGATAAGAGGATGCCTTTAAATAATGCAACATTAGAGCGGTACATCCATATCATCGAGGATATCGGCGGAATGCGATACTCAAAGCTCTCTATCGATGGGCTAGCGCAAATCGATTATGTCTTATTGACTTATGACAATGTCCACAAGAGGATCCTTCAGAAGGGGGGAAAGTGGGTAGAAATCGTCGTCGAGCGCAGAGCAGACTCGAAGTTTAAAGTCGCCGATGCTTCTATCACCTCGCCGCTCTATCTCACATGCATTTATTCTGAGCACAAGACGCCCGAATGGAGAGATTTTATCGAAAAGTCTTTGAGCAAGTTCGGGTGGGAAAGAGCGACGGTGGAATTTCCCGATGGAAAAAAAGAGGTCTTGGTCACTCGCTTGTCTGAAGAAAAGCCGCCGGATCGAAAGCGGGGATGTTTTCTTCGATGCCATTCTCCCGGAAGAAGTTATGGGATGGACCAAAAGTATATTGGGAAGCACCTGAGCATCAAAAAGGACCTTTGCCTATTCAATTACCGGGGAACGCACATCAGTACAGGGACACCTTCCGAGGGGGGATATTACTTAGATGCAGACACGATGTATCAAGAATTGGTTCATACTCATTCTTACAAGCCTGAAGAAATCTGGGCCACGGGATTTTGTTTGGGGGGAGCGGTTGCCGCCCATTTAAAGCAGAAGTACCATCATCTTGGGATCAACTACGTCGGGGAAAATACCTTTACATCTCTTTTGAGTGTGATTTTGCATCAAACCTGGCCGGCAAGCTACATGGGAAAGATCGCTTTAGATGCCATTTTGTCCACTGACAGCAAGATCACATCGCGTGTTGGACAAGATGCGTTCAATACGTTAGAAAAGTTCCAGAAATTAAAACCGGAAAACAAGTCCATTTCCGTCATCATCAATACCGATGCCGATGTCATTTTGCCTAAAGATTCAGGCCAAAACCTCTTTTTAGCTGCCAAAAAAGGAGGGCCGGCGTACCAACTCACGCATGTCGGTTCCAATAAAGTAAACCCTCATGCCGATGAGGTTTTCGAAGAGAAGAGGATTTGGAACGAATACACAAAAATTGTCTCCTAATCGTAAAGCGGGCGCTGAAATTTCTTATCGGAAAGCAGGTCTGCGATCATTTCCCTTTCATGGGGAGTCAAGGGAAGGGTGGCGCTTAAGGCATTTTCTCTTGCTTGGTTAGCATCTCTTGCGCCGACAATGGCTGCGGTGATCCCATTTCTGTGAATGGTGCAGTTGATGATGGCTTGGGCTATAGTGGCTTTGATTTTTTTGGATATGATGTGCACTTCTTTAAGAGCTTCTAAAATTGGCTCGAGGTATTCAGGAGAAAAGGTGGGTTTTTGGGAACGGTGGTCGCCTTTGGGAAAATGAGCGCCCGGGTGATATTTTCCCGTCAGCAGGCCTCTTTCTAGCGGGGAATAGACGAGGATAGAGATGTTGTTCTTAATGCAAAAGGGAATGATCTTTTTTTCTATGCCGCGGCGGACCAAGCTGTACGGCGGCTGCAGGCTGTCGACGGGATGAATGGCGTGGGCTTCTTCGAGCTGTTCGAGATTATAGTTGCAGACGCCGATGGCGCGGACTTTGCCTTGCTCCTTTAACTTGACCATCGCTCCCCAGGATTCTTCAATGGGGATGTTCTCATCAGGCCAGTGGCACTGATAGAGGTCGATCACATCGGTCTTGAGCCGCTTTAAACTCTGTTCGCATTCGGCGATGATGCTTTTGGCTTTGAGATTTTTGACAAGGTTGATGGGGACGCTGTCATCCCAGAGCATCCCGCATTTTGTCGCAATGACGACCTGCCCTCTTTTGCCTTTAATCGCCTTGGCGATGATCTCTTCGCTTAAGCCCATCCCATACATGGGAGCCGTATCGATGGTGTGCACGCCGAGGTCCATGCTCATATGGATCGCTTCGACCGCCTTTTTTTCATCCGAGCCGCCCCACATCCATCCTCCGATGGCCCATGTGCCGAGAACGACCGGACTGATTTTCAAACCCGAGTTTCCAAGATGGCGCAGATGCATAAAATTAATCTTAACGCTCATCGATCAAATGTGGTAGTGTTTTTTTATGCTGACAGAGCAAGAGCGCATTAAAGATTTTCAGTGGAGAAAATGGGGTGCTTATGTCTCCGAGAGGGCATGGGGCACGGTGCGAGAAGATTACAGTGAAAATGGGGATGCATGGAATTTTCTTACGCACGACATGGCCCGCTCCAAGGCGTACCGATGGGGAGAAGATGGCCTTTGCGGATGGTGCGACCTTTATCAGACGCTTGTGTTTTCGCTCTCTTTATGGAACGGAAAAGACCCGATATTAAAAGAGAGGCTCTTCGGATTGAATCCTTTCGAGGGCAACCACGGGGAAGACGTCAAGGAGTATTATTTTTATCAAGATGCGACGCCGACCCATTCCTACATGAAGTTTTTGTATCGCTATCCGCACAACGCTTTTCCTTATGATGAGCTGGTCAAAGAAAATCAAAGAAGGGGAGTGCGAGAGAGGGAATTCGAGCTCATTGACACAGGAGTGTTTGCAAACAATGCCTTTTTCGACATCGTGGTCGAATATGCAAAAGCTTCTCCTGACGATGTCTGCATCCGCATCGAGATTTTTAATCGCGGCGAAAGGGAAGCTTCCATTCATGTGCTTCCTCAATTGTGGTTTCGCAATCGCTGGGCTTGGGAAAAAAAGTGGGACTGCGTCCCTGAGATCAGCAGTCGAGATGGCTGCCTTTACGCGGACCCCAAGAAGATGCCCGAGCCCGATTGGCTGATCTCCGATTATTCCATTTTTCCTTATTATTTGATCGGTGATAAAGCCGAGGAATTGCTATTTACGAATAATGAAACGCATAATGAACGCCTCTATGGCACGGCGAGTCATTTTCCCTATGTTAAAGACGCTTTTCACCGCTATGTGATTCACCAAGAAAACTGCGTCAATCCTGCAAAAAAAGGGACCAAGGCCTGTTTTCATTACAAGCTCGGCATCCCGGCCAAGCAGTCGCGTGTGCTGAAACTCCGTTTATCACAGCAAATATCTAAACTCGAAGATGTGGATGGGGTTGTCGCTGCACGGAAAATAGAAGCGGATGCATTTTACGGCGCAATGCAACCGAAAGGATTAAGCCCTGAAGATAAACAAATCCAGCGGCAAGCCCTTGCAGGGCTCATTTGGAGCACGCAATTTTATTTCTATGATGTGCAGAAATGGCTCGAAGGGGATGACAAAGCGGCGCCGCCATCTCCTTCTCGTTATCAAATCCGCAATACTCATTGGGTCCATTTGCACTGCCACAATTTGATCGTGATGCCCGATAAGTGGGAATACCCTTGGTTTGCTTCTTGGGATTCCTGTTTTCACATCACAGCGCTCTCCCTGGTCGATCTTCCCTTTGCCAAATGGCAGATGAAGTTGTTTTTGACGTATAAATACCAACATCCCAATGGACAGGTCCCCGCTTACGAATGGGGCTTTTCAGAGGCGAATCCGCCGGTACAAGCATTTGCTGTCTGGCAGCTTTATGAGAGAGAGAAGGATCCCGATTTCTTGGAATTTTGTTTCATTAAGCTCTTGTCGAATTTTAGCTGGTGGATCAACAAGGTCGACCGGTTCGGCAATAATGTCTTTGAAGGAGGATTTTTAGGCCTCGACAATATTTCTGTGTTCGACCGCAGCAAGCCCCTTCGAAGTGGAGGCTATTTTGAGGAATCGGACGGCACTGGCTGGATGGGATTTTTTGCCCTGCTGATGATGAAAATGGCTTTGGAGCTGGCCTGCATTAAACCGTATTTTGAGCAATTTGCGATGGTCTTTTTAGAACACTATGTCGCCATTGCAGGGGCCATGCAGGGGACGCGGAATCGCCCGATGGATTTTTGGGATGAACAAGACGGTTTCTTTTACGATCTGCTCTGCCATCCCGACGGCACGCACTTTCATCTGAAGGTCCGCTCCTTTGTCGGTCTGATCCCTTTTTATTCGCTTGAATCATTTGATGAAGAAGAGCTCAAGAAACATCCGCGCTTTTACGGCCGCTTCCAAAATTATCTCAAACATTTCAATCAATTGGTCGGCCGATGCATCACGCGATTAGATGGCAGGTACATCTTTTCGCTCATGACGTTGGATCAGATGAAAAGAGTCTTGCAAAAAGTCTGGGACCCCAATGAATTCCTCTCTGCTTATGGCTTGAGGAGCGTGTCTAAATTCCACGAAAAGCATCCATTTAGCTTTCACGGCAATGTCGTCGGATATGAGCCGGGCGAGTCGATCGAAAAGATCAAAGGGGGCAATTCCAATTGGCGAGGGCCGATCTGGTTTCCTGTGAACTATTTATTTTTAAGGTCTTTGATCCAGCTGTCAAAAATCGCGGGGCCTGATTTCGGGATGGATTTAAGCGAAATGGCCTCCGATCTGAGACAGCGCTTGATCAATCTTTTCCGCAAAGATTCTAAAGGATTGCGCCCCATTTTTTACGATTGTCCAGGACTATCAGGGCTAGAGGGATGGAATGACCTGCTCTTATTTTTCGAGCATTATCATGGCGATACGGGACGAGGCCTCGGCGCTTCCCATCAAACGGGATGGAGCGCGCTTGTCGCTAATCTGATCCAACAGCTAAATGATAGCGCTGGGCGATGATCAAAGGGAGAAAGAGGGCAATAGCCCACCACCACACTTCTTCTCCTTGGAAAGCCATGTGCGCAAAGATTCCCAATTGGGCCAAATAAACGGTGCGGTGTAGGGACTTCCACTGAGCGCCGCCCAATTTCCGGATGGAATACCTGTTGCTCGTGAGCGCGAGGACAAGCAGGATGAGAAATGCCATTTCCCCTGGAATGACCATCGGTTTCCAAAATACTTTCCATGGAAAGTGACCCGTCTTGAGTGTTTTTTTAACAAAATAGGATCCGACGTGCACAAGAGCAAAATAGAAAGAGATGAGCCCTATCTCTCGCCGATAGCGCATGCATGGTTTTAAACGGGGAAAATGCCGTGCCAAAGGGGCAAGCGCAAGGCAGAAGACAAGTAATGCTGCTGAAGAATACCCGCTGATGACAAGGCACCATTTCATTTCTTGAAAAGCCAAAAGATGAGGTTGATCAAAATCGTCAGCACGATGCTGACGATGATGGAGGTCATGATGGGAAAATAGAAAGAGACTTTCTCCTTTTGGATGTGGACATCTCCCGGCAATTTTCCAAATGAGATGCCCAGCTTGCTGCCGCCCCAAATGATGAGGCCGATCACAATCAGCCCGATTCCAGCAAAAATGAGTCCTTTAGCAACAGTCATTTTTTTAAAGAGGCGAGAAGTTGCGAAAATACCACATCTTTATCGGCATTGCATTCGATTGTCTGAAGGAGCTTTTGCTTTTTGTAGAAGGCAATGAGAGGCTCCGTCTGTTCGTGATAGACCTTCAAGCGTTTCAACACCACTTCTTTCGAGTCATCGGCGCGCTGGCGCAATGGACTGCCGCATTTGTCGCACTTGCCGCTTACCTTCGGAGGCGAATTGATCAAGTGATATGGAGTTCCGCAATTGTCGCAGACGATGCGGTTAGTGAGGCGGTCGATGACCATTTCATCAGAAATGTGAAGGTTAACGACGATGGGGACCATCTTTCCCTTAAGCCGCTCTTGCAATTCTTCTGCTTGGGGTATGGTGCGCGGCACGCCATCGAGAATGTATCCCTTTTTGCAATCATCCTGTGAAACTCTTGTGAAGAGCATGTCCATGATCAAATGATCGGGGACAAGCTGGCCCTTTTCCATGAACCCTTTGGCTTTCTTACCAAGCTCAGTGCCTTGACGGACATTTTCGCGGAGCAAATCGCCCGTCGAGATATGGGGAATATGCAATTTCTCTTCGAGCATTTTTGCCTGGGTCCCTTTTCCCGCTCCCGGCGGACCGAGCATGATCAGGACAAGGGGCGATGCAGCTAAAGATCCAGACATAAGAACACCGACAAGTATTACTTTTAACCAATTCATAAACCTCAACACTATTAGAGTGGAGGATTATAGCTGAGAGAATAGTTTAAGGGGAATTTCAAATTGTTGCTAGAAAAAAACGCGGCCGAGCCTGCTGGCCGCGTTTATACCGAAGAAAACTCAAAAATTGGTTTTTTAGACACACAGTAACGGACTATTTGAGCAAAACCGATAGGAATCAACGCAAAGACGCCAAGTCGCCAAAGACGCAAAGATTATAATATGGTGGACCCCAATGTCTAGACCAAAAACACCTGAAAATTTACTCCCTCGCTCCTAAATTACCCCAAAATACATAGCTTTTGGGGTCCATTATAATAGCAGGATGATAGGATAGTCAGGATAAGAAGAAAGAAATGATTTTTCTATCCTATCCATCCTAATATCCTGCTAAGTCTTCTTTTAGGGTTGAAAGATGTAATGAAGGAGCTTTTCAAGCGGTCTAGTTTTTTGGGTCCACTATAAGATGAGGAGCAGAATCGCCCCTTCTTTGACGAAGTCAAAGAAGGGGCGATTCTCAGCGTTTTAGCGGACTCGTGCATGATCTCTGCGTTTACCTTCCTACACGTTGGGTCGACAAAGGTTCGTTTAGCAATGCGACTGCCTCTTACTTTTGCGTTAGACTTGATCCAAAATTCCCACTAAAAATGGGAACTTGGGAGAAGGTACTGAGATTTCTAGATTAGATCTAAGTAGTCTTCTATACCCAAACAACCTGAAAAATTGGTTTTTGGCTGCGTCGTCAGCCGCTGAATTTGAGACCCGCCTGCATCGCTCAACTTGTTCAAGTTGAGCTGCTTCGGCGCCGGCTTCGCCTGGCTCAAATTCAGGGCGACGTCCTTGCCAAATTCCCAATTTTTCAAGTTGTTTGGGTATAAA
>JASHWX010000029.1 GCA_030043815.1 Candidatus Rhabdochlamydia sp. | reverse complement strand
AAATGAAGACATTGAATCTTTTCTCTTGTCATTTTAATTAAAATAATTTTTACATTTTATTTAAATCAAATTAATGGTACAATTTATTTATATTTTTTAACGAAAACAGTAATATTGTGAAATGAATTCAAAAGCTGGGCATACAGGCAGAGTCAAACTCAGCGGCTGCCTGACGACGCCTAAAACTGACGTTTGAGTTTATTTCGGTATCAAAAATGTAGGTATAGCAATGTTGATCGTGCGCGACAAACTGACTCTGGAGTACTGCACTCCCTTGTTAGAAGCAGCAAATGACTTTCAGCAACCCGACACCTCGGAAAAAGCCGCCGAGCGTTTCGGTCAACTCTCTGAAAGTGTGAAAAACGGCATTTATCAGGAATTCTCTCTCGTTCAGTTTTTCCCAAGAGGCACAGCTGCTGATGCCTTTTGCGAGGCAACGCCTCAGGAAAAGGCTCAAGCCATTTACAACTATTTTTTGCGGGATCTCATCGGGTTACTTTCAAAAGATGAGCCCACAGCCATGTATCTATTTTCCAAGCTGCCTCAAGCGATTAAAAACAACATCTATGGCGAACTTTTCCACATCAAGAGTTTTAAAACTCCTTATTGGAGATGTGCAGAGCATGCGTTTCACCACCAATACGACCAAAGCTCCACTCCTGCCGAGAAAGAAAAAGCTATTGAGTCTTATTTAAAAAGCACTCTAATTGTGCGATTCGACGACCTTCCCGATGAAATCAAAATGAAAATTCTCGGCTACTTAAAAACAGATGAGATCACATTGCTTGTTCTAAGATCAGTCTGCACATGGATGCGCGGCGTCATTACCATCATCACACCAGAACGCAAAAATAAAACGGAAGCAGCTAAAGGGGGTGTCATTCCATTTAATCTACCTGCATCAAAAGAGTTCGCTGCTGCGTTGGCTGGGCGCGGTTATTTCAGCCTTTTGAAATGGGCAAGAAATAACGGCTGTCCATGGGATGAAAGGACGTGCGCCAAAGCAGCTGCTTTTGGCCACTTGGAAATTCTGAAATGGGCAAGAAATAACGGCTGTCCATGGGATAAATACACATGTGTACATGCAACGAAATTTGGCCACTTGGAAAATCTGAAATGGGCAAGAGACAATGGCTGCCCGTGGGATGAATGGACGTGCACCGCAGCAGCTGCTTGTGGCCACTTGGAAATTCTGAAATGGGCAAGAAATAACGGCTGTCCATGGGATAAATACACATGTTACAATGCAGTGAAATATGGCCACTTTGAAGTTCTGAAATGGGCAAGGGGCAATGGTTGCCCATGGGATGTTATGGAGTGTATTGCGGCAGTTTGCGATCAGGCCATGATAAAGATAGCCCTATATGAAGGTAAGGGAGATAAAGCTGGAGCTATAGCAATTGCAGAACACTACACCGCCATTACGAAGTGGATGAGGGAACAATCGTGATTAAGAGGATGAGCCAGTTGCAAAACTCTAGCGAATGTGAAAAACGACGTCCCCATCGTTCTCTCAACGGAAAAACTCCGAATGGGACGAGGGCTTAATCCACCCCCTTCTACTCGATTCCTATCCTTTAGGTTTACGGATTCGCTGGCAAGCGGCTATTTGGGTTTTGCACAACGCCATCATTTTTTAAAGAGAGTCTAATCTCAGACTTCAGCTTCTTTTTCATTTTCTGGCAGCTAAAAAGTTGATCGGCGTATTCATGTGCACGTTTGTAATAAGCGCCCCATTGATGCGGGTTACCATCTGCCAAACTGAGGTCCCTTTGATAGAGCTCATGATATTCACGGATTGCACTTTCGGTAAAAAGCGCTCGTCTCACAGATTTATTCAATGTATCATGGCGTATTTTGGGGATGACTTGTAAGTTTCGAGGGGCTTTATCTGGAGAAATGGGAGCTCGTGTCGTGGGATTAATTGCCATATTATTTTCCTTTAAATTTTATACTGCTCCCGCTCAAAAAGTGTGAATCTGCCAGCGTCGGACAGCCAGTGAATTTTAACCCGCCTGCATCGCTCAACTTGTTCAAGTTGAGCCTGCTTCCCTTGCAAAAGAGCGAACCCCCGCTCTTTTGCAAGTGTCCGCAGCAGCGCCGGCTTCGCCTGGTTCAAATTCACGGCGCCTCCTTGGCATTTTCACTCTTTTTGAACGGTCGCAGTATATTATTTGATGTGATCATAACTCAAAACTCGTGCAATCGCAGTCTTAACCCTTGCTCTCATCACAAGGGACTCAAACCACTGATTGTTGTATTCATCTGCACGTTCAATATAAGCGGCTTTTTGTTCTGGGTGAGTTTCCGCCTTGCGCCGATCCCGCTGAGAGAGTTCAGCATATTGCCATGATGACTTCTTGAGGAAAAGATTTCGTCTCACTGCATGGCATAGGGTATCATTATCCAAGGGGCTTTCGATGATTAAATCACGAGGAGCTTTTTCAGGAGAAATCGGAGCGGGCGGCAGCTCCAAGGCTTGTCTTTTTGGATTGATAGGATCTTCTTCCCGATCTTTTCTTTTGTTGAAAGAAGAAATAGGTGGTAGTTGAGGAATCATATAATTATCCTTTTTTATTATAATTATAACAAATAAAGGAAAATTATGCAATATCAATTTAAATATTTAATTACTCTATCTATTTGAAAATGCCGTTCCTCATTAACTTTATTCATTTCTTCAATATAAGGATTATTAATGGGTTCAGGTTTTTTGGAGGAAGAGAGGGGTACGACGTCGTGGCGCTTCGGGCCGGCAGGTTTTTGCTTGGAGATGATCTTGAGCCGTTTTCGGACGACCGCCTGTTCTTTGAGCCGCCAAGAAAAGAGCTTTGGCAGCATCGGAGCGCAGTATCTTTGGTTCACGCAGCAGGATGCAGGGTCTACGGCAACTTTCAATGACTGATGGTTTTTTGTAATCAAGCGTTGCTTAGAGCCCTTTTTTTTCCTAAGCGCATACCCTTGCATGGGAAGCTGCTTGACTTGTGAAGGGATGCGAGGGGGCATGACGAGATCGCATTTGTACTTTTTTAAAAAAGCATGCGGAAATTGGGGCTTGAAGCACAGCAGGTTATCTTTGTCTTTTCCGATCCAGATAGATATACGGACGGCGGCGGTCTCACAGGAATTTTCCTTCACGCTAACTCCTTTCTTGGAAAAAAGTTGGAGTAAATATTAATATATTCTTAAAATTTAAATCAACGGAGGAAACATGGCTGAAGTGACACTGAAAGGCAAACCGATCCGCACGAGTGGCGCACTTCCCGCTATCGGCTCAAAAGCTCCCGATTTTAGCTTAGTCAATAGCGATCTCAACGACCTGTCTCTGAAAGATTTCAAAGGCAAGCGCAAAATCATCTCGATCGTTCCGAGTTTAGACACGTCTGTTTGCTCCCTCTCATCGAAAAAATTCGACGAGGCGATCAAGTCGCATCCTGAAGTGAGCGTACTCGTCGTTTCAGCGGATTCCCCTTTTGCGCAAAAGCGATTTTGCACTCATGAAAATGCAAAAAATATTGTCACCTTATCGATGATGCGCAACAAAGATTTCGCGAAAGATTACGGGGTCTTGATTGAAACAGGCCCGCTTGCAGGCATCTGCGCGAGGGCGGTCGTTGTCCTCGATGAGAACGACCATGTGGTTTATACTGAACAGGTCCCTGAAATTACACAAGAGCCTAATTACGACAAAGCGCTTCAAGCTGTTTTGGTATAAGTGGGATAATCGGGGAACCACATTTTGCGATCGACGCGCTCAGCGGATGCTCCGACGGCAATTGCAATGGCGCGGCTCACCTCGCGGAGCTTTTCCAAATCGGGAAAGAGTCCCGCTTGTGGATCTTTTAACAGGGGCGAATGCTCGCTGAGCACTTCGGCGGCGCGGATGAACATTTCATCCGTGACTTGTTGTGCTCCGCTCGCCACGACGCCAAGTCCCACTCCTGGGAAAATGTAGACATTGTTGCACTGGGGCACGCCAGGAAATGGACTGCCTGTTGCGATGATCGCATTGCCATTTGTCCATCGGATTAAATCTTCGGGTTTTGCCTCTGAGCGGGATGTCGGATTGGACAGAGGGAAAATGATCGGTCTTTGTGTATAGCTTGCCATGGTTTTGACGATGTCTTCAGTGAAGGCATTAGGCTGCGCCGATACGCCGATCAAAATGGTGGGTTTTGCGTGCTGGATCACTTCAAGCAGGGCGATCTTACCGTGGGGCGATCGGGCCCACCCTTTCACTTCATCAAAATTGTGAGCAAATTTCATCTGCTCGTGATCGATGCGGTCGAGCTTTGTATGGATCAAGCCGTCGATATCGACGATGTAAAAATTCTTGCGGGCTTCCTTCTCACTTAATCCGCCCAGCATCATCGCATGGACGATCAGATTGGCGATGCCAAGCCCTGCCGATCCTCCGCCAAGCATGGCGATCTTTTGTGCTTTAAGCTGTTTTTTATTATGTTTAAGAGCGCTTAAAATGCCTCCGAGCACAACAGCTGCTGTCCCTTGAATGTCATCGTTGAACGAACAAATTTGGCCGCGGTACTTTTCTAGAAGCGGACGCGCATGCGGTTTTGCAAAATCTTCCCATTGCAACAGCACTTTGGGAAACCTTTTTTTCAACGCTTTGACAAATGCATCGACAAAGGCATAGTACTCATCACCGCTGATGCGGGGATGCCTCCAGCCGATATAGAGCGGATTGTTAAGCAATTCCTGATTGTTCGTACCGACGTCGAGCATGATGGGAAGCGACCTTGCGGGATGGATCCCGCCAAAGAGCGTGTAAAGGGCCAGTTTACCCAGCGGGATCGCCATCCCCCCGACGCCGACATCTCCAAGGCCCAAAATCCTCTCCCCGTCAGTGGCGACGACGACGTCAATATCAGGATTCGGCAGATGGGCAATGATCTCGTCGATCTTATCTTTTAAGGGATAGGAAAGATAAATGCCCCGATGTTGATGATACAGCAAGCTGTAGTCGAGCGATACTTCCCCTACTGTAGGCGTGTAGATGAGCGGGAGCATTTCCGAGATGTGCTCTAAGACAAGGCGATAAAAGAGGATTTCATTGCGGTTTTGCAAGCTGGAGAGAAAGGTGTACTTCGCAAGCTGGCTCGGCCTCTCCATGAAATTGGCATAGCGCCGGACGACCTGCTCCTCAATGCTGGAGACGTGATAAGGAAGCAGGCCGTGCAGTCCTAGCGAGTCCCTTTCTTCTTGTGTAAAAGCAGTGCCTTTGTTGATCAGCGGATTATCTAAGATTTCGCTCGGTTTTAATGTCAGTTTGATAGAATTCATGCTTCTCTTTTTAGGACTTTGTCTATTTTTTGACGAGTAAAAGCTATGATAACAAGCCAAAGGGCAAACAGCGCAATGCTGATCCAATTCAAGAAAGGGATGAAGGCTTGCAAGCCTAAGATCAGGGCCGAAGCGATCGCTTTAGAGGATCGGTAAGCAAAGACGTCGATGATGGCCTTGGCGCGGAATTTTTCATCGGGTTTTAAGGGAATGTAGAGCATTTCTTTGATGATCCCGAATAGGGAAAAGTCGCAGCTCTTGATTGAGACGTAGGCAAAGGAAATCACCCCGAAGAAGGGGAAAAATTGGAAAGCGACGCTGTTCAAGCACAAGAGAAAGGGAATGAGGAAATGGCTGCGCTTGATGCCTAAAAAATGGACTAAGAGGAAGCTGCCAAAGAGCTGCAGAGAGATCGTTGCGGCATGGACGATGCCGAGCATCCGTCCTGTGTACTGGGTGCGGAGGTCTTTGTCGAAGATCGTTCTTTCGAGCATGTGATTGAACTGAAAATCGATGAGTGTCGATGAGACTTGCATCAAGACGACGATCAAGAGGATAAAGGTCAGGTAGCGCGATGCGCCGATCATTTTCACCCCATGGCCGAAAGCTTGCAGCGAGGTGCGCTCTTTTTGGTCGTCGAGCTTCATCCCGACGCCTTCCTTTGTCGCTTTAAGCGCAAAGTAATAACATGTTGTCAGCGCGAGGTAGATCGGCAGTGTAGCGTATAGGAGCGTTTCGGAGCCTACTTTCACTGCAAAAAAACCTGGGAGGATGCTTCCCAAGACAGCACCTAATGCCCCGAAACCGAAGAAAAAGCCGTATAAGTACTTAGCCTTGTCAAAGGAGATGGTCGAGTGGATCACCGACCACAGCTGCTGGAACATCAGCATGATATAAATTTCCTTCCAGAGATAAAAGAAAAAGGGAAGCCATGCGATATGCTGCAAGAATATAGCGCAAAAGAGATTGAAAAATGTAATTGCGCCAGCGATGCAGGCGAGCATTTTAAAGCATCCAAAGCGCGGCAGATACTTATTATATAGCGCGACAATGAGGAGATTGAGCGGGACTGTCGCAAGCCATGCATAGGGAAAGAGTTTAGAGCCATAAGCGCTTAAAAAAACGGCGTTGCTGACAGGGCGGATGATCGAGTAGTCGCAGTTGATAAAAAATCCAGTGAGCAAGGCGAACAGAACAAAGAGCCGTTCCGTCTTCGAAAAGTTCTTCAGAGCGGAGAGAAACATTTATACACCTCGTGATTCGAAAGTGGGCTTTGGCTGCGCCATCATCCCAGACTTTGAGACCTGCCTCAATCGCACCTGTGCCTTCACAGGCGCTCCTTCGGCATCGGCTGCGCCTGGCTCAAATTCTGGGCGCTGGCTTTGCCAAATTCCAACTTTTGAATCACTCTGTGTATACTCTTCTCCATGATCGAACGGAAAGCGACCTCATATTGCGGAGCAATATAGGCCCATTGCATGCTTAGGTGAGGAATGGAAATTTTAGAGAGCTCAGACGCAGGGACGATCACTCCCGATTTCATTTGGACGGGGAAAGAAAAACCCGAATGCGAGGATTTGTGGATGAAGGGTTCCCAAAATAGGGCATCAGGGGGAAGGCCAAGCTCCGATTGGATCTCTTTGAGCTCGCTCTCCCCTATCCCCTCTTTCAAAGCGACTGCCTTGAACCGTTTTTCCCTCTTAAGCAGAGAATCGGCGTCGAGGTGTCCAGGCGCCTCAGGATCCTTTGCGCATTTTTTGAGTGCCGTGAGGACTTCATTGTCGCTTTGCGACAAGTAATGCTCTAAATCCGCTAAATAGTTCCCGGAAGCATAGAATGCCTGCATGAACCGGGCGAGATGGAATTTGTATGCCTTCACAGACGAGTATTGATAAACCCTTAAATGCATGAAATGGCGGGCGAGCAGGAGCGCTTCGCACGACTCGATCCCGTTCTCTTCGATCCCGAGCTGCAATTCCCCT
>JASHWX010000028.1 GCA_030043815.1 Candidatus Rhabdochlamydia sp. | reverse complement strand
AATTGTGCGGCTCAAAACCGGGGTATTGCGCCAAGGCCCAGATCTCCCCTGTCCTTGGCTCCATCAATACGGCCCAGCCGCATTTGGCATTGGCATTTTTCACCGCTTTGGCGATCTCTTCTTCTGCGATGGCTTGCAAGTAATGGTTGATCGTCAAATAGACATCGGCGCCGTCTTCTGGGTGCGAGAGGATTTTTCCCGTCTCTAATGGATGGCGCGGCGAGCGCAAAATGAGCCTCTTTCCCTCTTTTCCTTGAAGGCTCTTATCGAAAATGAGCTCGAGGCCGCCCGTCGGAATCGACTGGCGCGTCTTTGCATCCTTTTCTTCGCGCACCGTATGGAGCACTTGGCCGAGCAGTTTCCCAAATGGGTAAGAGCGCTGGTAATCCTGAACGAAGAAGAGCGCGTTGCGCACGATCTTCCTTGTGCGCGCATATTTAAACCACCATTGATTGATGGCCTCGCACTGCTCTTTGTCGAGCCAAAGCGCAAGCTTGCGCGAATGGCACTTGCGGTCGAGCTGCGACCTTAGCTTTTTAGCCTCCTCATTTTTAAGCCCAAGCGTCTTGCAAATGCAACCGGCTAATTCATCGCGGCATGTTTCAGGAATATGGTCCGGGTCGGCATACAAGTGGAATTTGGGGACATCGATGACGAACGCCTGAGGCGTCTCGGGATGTCCGAGCTTGATCGAAGTGTTCGAATAGAACAGCCCTCTTTTAAACGGTTCTGTCACGACGAGCTGATGCTGCGCCCTCGCTTGTTTTGTCCATTTTTCCCCTTCAATGATTTGAATCCTGAAGAATTGGACAATGAGCGCGCAAAACAAGCAAAAGACGAAGAGGGAAACAAAGACCAGACGCTTGCGGGCATCCATTATTTCGCCGCGAGTTTAACTTTAGATTGTGTGACTTTTTCTTCTTTCTCGTCGGATGCGGCGTTAAGCGCCAAACCCTCTTGCAGCGTGATGATCTCTTTGAGCATCGGAGCCTTAAGATGGGCAAATTCACTGTGCCTTGCCAATTCGATGAGATGTTCCGGGCTTTCAAAGAGATCGATCTCGTATTGCAAACGCGTATTTTCTTCTTTCAGATCCTTGATCTCTTTGGCAAGGACGGGAATCTCGAGCCTGCGGCGTGTGACGGCATTTTGTTTGTCCACATAGGAGTACAAGAATATCCCCCCAACACAGATGCAAATCAACATGCGTATCAACATCGTCTACACCTTCTCGGCAAAGCGCAGCTTCGCGCTTCTCGCACGAGGATTTTTCTTAATTTCCGCAAGGATCGGCGCAATCGGCTTTTTCGTGAGAAGTTTAAGCACCGGCAGCGCTTTCCCCTTTTTTATTACTTTAGAGGCATCTTTAAAGATGTTTTTCACAATCCTGTCCTCTAAACTATGGAAACTCATCACACCCAAACGCCCGCCTTTCGAGAGCATTTGGATCGCCTTGGAGATCCCTTCCGCAATCGCATCGAGCTCTTTGTTCACGCACATCCTCAGGGCCTGGAAAATCAACGTCGCCGGATGCCATTTCCCTTTTAGCGGCGTCTTCAAAGCTGCGGATATGACAGCCGCAAGCTGCGTCGTCGTCTCGATCTGTTTCTTTCGTCTCGCCTCAACGACCGCCTTCGCCGCACGCCGCCATCTCGGCTCTTCGCCTAAATCGCGGAATAAATTTCCCAATTCCTGTTCAGGCCATCGATTGACAATTTCGCGAGCGGTCAGATCCGACGTCGGATCCATCCGCATGTCGAGCGGCCCCTCTCTTAAAAAACTAAAACCTTTATAATCTTTATCTAGCTGCATCGATGACACCCCTAGGTCAAAAAAAAACCATCGACCTGGTGGATCTTTCTTTCTTTTAAATATTCATCGAGCTTGGCAAAGTCCCCTTGCACAAACTCGACCTTATGCGCCCACGGCGCTAAATGCCCCTTCGCAATCGAGAGCGCTTCCGGGTCTTTGTCGCACCCGATGTACCGCTTAATCTCCGGATGGGCCTCCAGGATCGCCTTCGCATGCCCTCCAGCGCCGAGCGTCCCGTCGAAGAAGACATCGATTTTCAAGCCGCTCAAGAACGAGAGCACCTCGCCGACCATGATCGGTACGTGGTCTTCACTCTTCGTGTTCATCCTGCCCTTCTTCGAGAAGGGCAAATGCCTCTTCCGTCAATTTCGTCAAATTCATCTCGGGGTCCTTCCCGCTCAAAACCGCATCGAGCTGGTTCTCATAACGCTCTTTCGGCCAGATCTCGATCTTATTCAGTACGCCGGCAATCACGATCTCAGTTTTCACACCCACTGCCTTCTTCAAAGTCGGCGGAAGGATCACCCGTCCAATCTTGTCGCAGGTCGTCTGGTGCAACGTGGAAAAGAACAGCGTGAAAAACTTTTGGTACTTGCCCAAGTGCTGCTTCGCTTGAAACTTCGCGACGATCTTCTGAATGTCGCTCTGTCTATAGATCGCTAAACATCCCCCAAGCCCCAGCGCCAAACTGAATTCCAATACACCTTCTTCCACCAGGCCAAAACGCATCGCTTGAGGAAGGACGAATCTTCCCTTCTCATCGAGCTTCGCATGCGTAGAACCGCTGAAGAAGAATTTGCTCATTTCCCACCGTTTCCCACAATTTAACACCGGACCCACAAATCGGCAATTATTTTCTGAATTCTGCACCTTAAGAGATTTACCTTCAATAAAATGCCTCAGGTGGGAAATTGTGGGAATTGCAAAAAAAAGACCGGCATGGCAAAGGAAAAGGAAGGAGGTAACTATGGCAAATCCCCGCACCATCGATAATCTCGGCGTGGAAGTCTCTACACGCTACGCAGAAGATAAAAGGATCTTAGACGAGACCCTGATCAAAGAAGCCCGCGCCATCCCCGTCCAGGCGGAGATCGCCGTCACCATGCCATCCTTCCCCTCAGAATTAGAAGCATTGCTCCACGCACAGCCCGCTTTTGTCACCTGGGCCTCTTTCTTCGCTCCCGAACGCTACTTCGAGCAGAGAAAGAAACTGTTCACCTTTCAATTGATCCCTTCCATGGGCTCAGAAGATAAACGCGAGTCCCAAGCGCAAAAGATCCTCGCCAAGCTCCGCGAAGAGAAAATCCCCAAAGAAAAGGAAGAAGGAGAAGACAAACGCCGCCGCTATGAAAGAGAGCGCGCAATCGAAGAAGAGGAAAAAGAAAAAAAAGTCTTAACTTCTCTGCTGGACACCATCGTTCTTTTTGATAAGCTCATCATTGAAATTAATTCACGAAGAAGCCAGTATCAGAAAGGATGAGTGAGATAGATTGGTTGTCCATTTTAGGTTGGAATACGGAAGAGCTCGAAGACTTGCGCTTCGTCGGCTATTCCTACATTAAACAAGGGAAATACGACATCGCCATCACCTTCTTCGAAGCCCTCGTCATCCTCGCCCCCGACTCTGTTTATGACCTGCAGACCCTCGGCGCCCTCTACCTGCAGCAAGGCAACAACCTCATGGCCCTCAATTACATTGAAAAAGCCTTAAAATTTGACGCCGCCCATCTTCCCACTCTCCTCAACCGCACCAAAGCCCTCTTTGCATTAGGCTACAAGCGCCAAGCCCTTGCCCAAGCCCGCGCTCTCGAAACCGTCCCCCAAGAACAGATCGCCGGCCAAGCCCAGGCCCTCATCCTCGCCTATAGTTAGTCGGCCCTGAAGTATTCATTCGCCAAATCTTTTCGTCCTTTTTGGCGATTTTCAACTTTTGCGAACTCCTTAACTTTCTTCAAGTTAGATTCGTTCGCAAAAGTTGAAAATCGCCGAAAAATCATCGAAAATCTTCGGCAAAGCAATACTTCAGGGCCGACTAGTTAATAAGACACTTTGCAACTTTTAGTTGCCTTAAAATCACCTGCCTATGTTTAATTGCTCATCCTAAATTTTAATTTTAGGGGACACTATGGCACTATTAGCTGTTGCACCCGCCACAGAAAGAGTTTTTCATCAAGTCGTTGGGGAAAGCCCCTACATGGGCGATCTCATAAAAATTTTCAACCGGATCTTAGAGCCCCTCTATGGGCCTCAAGCGGACGCCTTAAATAAGATTAAATGGGGAAAGGATCGTACTTGCTATCTTTTATACGAAGACGGCAACCCTGTCGGAGTCATCGCCTTTAAGACTGTCTTAAGCGATGAATTTGCCCAATACGGCATCAAACGCAGCCTTGAAATCAAGTCCCTTTTTGTCGTCAATTCAGAAAGCAATTCAGGCCGCGGATTAGGATCCGTCCTCTTGGGCAAATTTATCGAGGAAGCTGACAAGTTAAAGCTCAACCATGAAGCGCTTCACGTTACTGTCAGCCAAAAGAAAGTCGAATCGCTCAATTTCTTTAAAAGAAAAGGATTTGTGGAAAAACACAAATGGGAGGGCAGATATCTCGATAAAAATGACATCGAATATTTGCTCGCAGCGCCGGCCAAACTTCCCACTCCGAAAGAGATCCAAGGGGCAGCAAAAATTATCGCTCTTGTATCTCCCCCTCATGCAGCCGCCTTGCCCGAAAGAGAAAAACCATTTTCCCCCAAGATTGCTTTCTCAATAACCAATGCGCATTGGGATGATATTCATGAGCTTAAACTATTGTCCGATGGGACATTTATTAGCGGCTCTAAAGATAATTGCATCATCAAATGGGATCAGAAAGGAAACTTGGTGCGCGTAGTGAATGAAGTAGAGCCTGAAGGAATCAATGAAAGAAACTGGATCACTGCAATGGGAGTGGTCAATGATTATTATTGGGCGAGCGGTGAGCGAAACGGCCGAGTTTCTCTTTGGACAACGGAAGGAGACTTTGTCAAAAACTATAGCGTTAAACTTCCCAAGTTCGATCATGTTAGCCATGAATACAATAAACGGCGCGTCCATTGCTTAGCAACAGGTGCCAATCCGCAGAAACCGAGTATTTTTGTCGGATTTCCAACCCTGTTTGATGAATTTAATATTATTGAAGGACGGACGGTTTCCTCTACTGATGTCCACACCAATGACTGGGTATATTGCATTCGGCCATTGACGGAAAGCCGTATTCTCTTGGCCACAGGCTGTGTGTTGGATGTATTCGATAAAAAAGATAACAAATGGAGCCGCAGTAAAACCTTGGTCGCGGAAGGCCCCAAA
>JASHWX010000027.1 GCA_030043815.1 Candidatus Rhabdochlamydia sp. | reverse complement strand
CTCAAACAAGAAGGAGAGCAGGTCCATATTCATGGAAAGAACTCGGAAGCGGCAAGCGCGATCGCAGAGAAACTGATGAAAGAGGTCATTTTAAAAAATGATCTGGATTACCTCTTTAAGATCAGGCCAATGCTTAATATAGAGCAGATGCAGCGCTTGTGCTGTTTGGCCAATGAATGGTTCTACGCGAAGGTCCTTCAAAAGCTTAAAAGTGAAAGCAAGCTTCTTATCCCCTATGATTATCGCACGTATCCGGAGATCAGCTATTTTTATCTTAAGACGGGCAAATTTCCAAGGATCGAGCAAATGGAAACCTATCAATGGGTATGCGAGGGGATTCTCCAAAAGAGAAATCGGCATTTCCAGCTACCCACAGGAGCAGGAAAAACCGATGTGTTGGACCTGCTCTTCAACTTGCTTGCAAAAAAACATGGCCTAATGGGCGTCACTTGCGTGACCCAATCGATCTATCCGATTGATAAAGAGAACCTTAACTACAATCTTTCCCTGTTAGATGAAAACCTGGCCTATCTGGAAGTAGGCATGCACATGATCAAGAGCCTCACCTCCAAAGACCTGAAATTCATTTACAGCCAGCTCAAGGCAGGTAAAAGCGAAGGCCGATCTTTGATCATCACACGGCACACGTTCGATGCGATCTTTTTAATGCGCGATTTGCCATGCAAAGCAGGGCTTAACAATGAAACTCCAGAAGAGCGAGGAGATAAGATCCGATGGGCGCAGCATATTCTCAACTTTTTCGAAGAAGAATGTCTGTTGATCTGCGATGAGTCGCATCAAAATTCAGATCCTTTGAGACGAGCGATTTTTGGAACAGGAGAATTCATGCCGCTTCCGAAAGAAGAAAGCGAGCTGCTCTTAAAGCTCATGAAGCCGCTGCTTGGCATTTACCCTGAAAGCAAGGTCGTCTGCAAAGATGATGGAAAGGACGTGTCCGAAATCGCCCATTTTAACAATTCGGATATCCATGGCGTGCCAACAGAAAAAGAAATGAAGGCAATGCAGCATGCTCTTGCTGACCATTATTTGCTTCATTTATTCCCAGACATCCCAGAAAAAAACAGAGAAGAATTTAAAGAATACTTAACCAACCTTAAAGCCCCCCAGCCAGCGCTTCTTAAACAATGGGGCAGCAGCGACCGCAAGATGGCCAGCTTGATCGCCGCAGCGGGAGATTTCCTGCTGGTCCTTCTTCCCGATATCTTAAAAATGCGCACAGACATCGATCATGCCCTTTCTCTTTATCCTGAAAAATATTTCGATGTCCCCTGCCATCATCAAATGCCGACAACCGCTGAGTATGAAGCGTACAAAACCACCGTGCTCTCCATCAAAGGCACCTATCTGAGAGGGATTGCAAAGGACCACCTCCGCAAGATGCTCGAAGGCATGATCAAATCCAGCTCAGATGAGAAGCTCAAAGGATGTTCCACTTCAGAAACCCCTACCAACATCCGATTGCGCAGTTGGTTAAAAAATTCCCTATGTATCGAAGATGTCGATTTTTCCAATACATCGCAGATGGAGCAGCTTTACTCTCTTCTGTCAAAAAATCGCGATGCGATCGAGTACTTTTTAACCGAATACTGCTTTCCGGGCATCGGCAATCCTAAAGAACAGCTTTTCTCTACGACGACAGATCTATTTAATGGGTTTAAGCATGTCATCGCTTTTTCAGCCACCCCGCGCAATGAGCTCGTTTATCCCCGCTGCATCCAACCTCAAGATTATCGAAAAGACGATGCTTTCCCAATGCGCGTGCGCAAAAGGCTGCAGGCGCCGGAAAATCAGCAAAAAGCCATGGTCGACAGTTGCGAGGAGGTCTTTTCTTTGGAACTGTTTGCAGACGCCGATGTGTTCATCGATCCTCGCGGCTTCTTTTCCACCCTTCAAAACCATGAGCTTGCAGAGAAGTGGCTAAAAGCCAATCCCGCGCTGGGCGGCATTCTCTATTGCGTTCAAAAGAGATCGGAAAGCGTAGACCGAAAAGAAAAGATCTGCGTCCATTTAAGGGATGGAACCATCCATGAGCTGGATGGCAGCGCGATTGACAATGCCTTAGCTGAAGTGGGTTTGGATCGAGAAAAGCTCCGTCTAGGGACAATCTTCGACCCCGGCCATACGGAATCTGCGAACATTTTGCAAAAAAAAGACGCTAAGGCCTTAGTCTTTTTAGGAGACGGCTTGACCACTTCCCATCTCATCCAGGCGGTAGGCCGCCTATGGCGGATACCCGGCCAAAATCAGACGCTCTCCTGGGTCATCCCGCGCAGTTTGAACAGCAGAATTTCAGATGATATCCTCGCATGGACAGATGTCAATGAAGACGAACAGGAAAAGACGCGGATCATCATCAACGCTTTTCAAGAGATCGTGTTTGCCATCGCAAAACCCGCAAGAGATGAATTGAAGGCCGCATTCTTGAAGGATTGCAGGACTCCAGGATCTAAAATGGAATCGATGATCTCGACCTATCGAAAATATGACTGGGGATTGGTTGAACGATTGCCGGCCGACGCTTTTGCAGCTTTTGGGCAGCATGAGGTATCGAAAAAAACTCGAGAAGCTTTAGAGTTTTTTGCCATGGCCGTTTACACTCGATTTTTTTATCCGATTCGATATGACGACAACCATGCATTGCGGGCCGCCATCGACGCCATCATCTGCGATGTGGAAGCAAAGATTAAAGAAGTGTCGATCGCTTCCACCCAAACGGTAACAGCGGAAACAGAGCACCAGCAAGAACTGAGGACCCAAAAGGAAAAACAACAGGAAAATCAATGTCCCCGTCCTATCGCATCCCGTCCTTTGGATGGAAGATATGGAGATGTTTCAATTTATTCTCCCGATTACCTTTACACTATGCGAAAACCTGCAAGCGGACACCTCGGGAACACGTTTTTGACAGACAACTTTTATTTCAATCAGAACCACATGATCACTGCATTCGGAAACGATGGCGTCGAAATCGCAAAACCCATCGATTTCTTCATGATCATCATTGAAAAAGCTCCCACAAAGAGAATCTGGGCCTCCGTCGACTCCAATGAGATCATGTCCACCGATTTCAACGGGCTCATCCTTGCCCCTCAAGAAGTCGAAAATTTGAACCATACCGCTTTCCTCGTCTCAGCTTCCGGCGAGCTCATTCAAAAAGGGTGCGGAGCCATCGCTCCAGATGACCAAGATGTGGCTGATGTCCTCCAATCCCAGTGGCTGCAAGACCTCATCATCGATGCCGCGCTGCTTAAAGGAAAGATCCATAACCCCGATCGGTTATTAGAAAGAATCAAAAAGTGCGGATGGGATGAATTCGCCCGTTTATGGGATCAGGTCCTCAAATCTCTTCCCAATGTGACCTCTGCGCAAACTCCCGCCTTTGAACGTTTAAGAGAGAGATCGGGCACGCACACAGGCACGGACACAAAAGAGAAAAAACCCTAAGGAATATTAACACCGAGATTAAGACCCAGGCGCTTCGGGTAGGAAGCCGCCGACTTGCATCTTCCACATCTTTGCGTAGTGCCCTTCCTTGGCGAGGAGATCCGCATGGGTCCCTTCTTCGACGATTTTGCCATTGTCGAAGACGAGGATGCGGTCCATTCGCGACAAGGTGGAGAGGCGGTGGGCGATGACGAGAGTGGTGCGGTTCTGCATGAGCTTTTCCAAGCTGTCTTGGATATATCTTTCAGTGACAGAGTCAAGAGATGAAGTGGCTTCGTCCAAGATGAGGATGGGCGCGTCGACGAGGATCGCGCGAGAAATAGCGATTCTCTGTTTTTCCCCGCCGGAGAGCTTGGTTCCCCTCTCCCCGACTTTCGCCTCGTAGCCTTTGGGGATATTGCGGATGAACTCATCGCAATGGGCAAGCTTTGAAGCGTGGATGATCTCTTCTTCCGTGGCTTCAGGTTTTCCGTAGCAGATATTCTCTCTTAAGGTCCGGTGGAACAGGACAGGATCTTGGGGGATGAGGGCAATCTGCTGGCGCAGCGATTCCAAAGTAGCCTGGGAAATTTCTTGCCCGTCGATGAGGATCTTACCGCTCTCGAGGGGAAAGAGGCGCAAAATGAGGCTGATAAAGGTAGATTTTCCGGCGCCTGTATAGCCGACAAGGCCGACTTTTTCACCGCCGCGGATCCGGACGTGCTTGTTCTGAAACAGCTTCTTTTCCCCGTAATGAAAGGAAACATCATCGAAGAGGATTTCTCCTGAAGAGACTTTGAGATCTTTTGCATCAGGCTTGTCCCCCAGATCTGAAGGATCGAGCATGACGGTATAGGCTTGCTTGGCAAGGCCAAAAGACTGAAAGAGGATGGGAAGGGCCGATCCGACGGTCCACATAACGAAGGTGATATTCCAAGCAGAATTGAATACTTGGACGACTTGGCCGGTGGTGATCCGATTGTGAATCCAAAAATAGATAATGGAACCGAGTATCAAGATGATAACCCCGACGAAGTAGAAAAGCGATAGCACGCATCGCATCTTTTCGACGTATTGCTTGGCCTTCACATTGGTTTCTTTTTCTTCCTTTTGGAAGGGAGATAAGACTTTTCTTTCATACTTGAAACGGTAGAAGAGATTAACGGCAAAGTTATTGGTCAAGCTATCGACGATCTTTCCGAGCAAGGTGGTGCGGGCTTCCCCATGGCGGTGTTCGTAAGCATCGACAGGGCGGGTAAATTTAAGGCAGACAGCGAAATGCACGGCGATCCAAACGAGCAAGATATAGGCGAAAGCAGGATTGACAAACCAGAAAACGATCGCACCTAGAATACAGGTCGTAAGAGCAGGGAAGATCGGCCAGAAGAGCTGCTGGATGATGAGCTCGACCTGGGTCGTCATATCAGTCATCTTGTTGGCAAGGCTTCCTGAAAATCGCTCATTAAAGTAGTGCGGGGAATGGCGTTGGATGTGATCGAACATCGCTATTCGGATATCCGCTTGGAGCTTAGGGATGGCTTTCGCGAGCAAAAAGCCCATGGTGCGGGACATCGTCTCAACGAAGATGACCAAACACACTCCTCCGATGATCGGAGCTTTGAGCGCCTCCCAGGCGGCCATGCGGTCCCCTTCATAGCGTGTGAAGATATCGATCACGACGCTTAAGATGTATGGCCAAAGCAAGGCGTCGAGCGACCAAGTGAATGAATCGATGAGAAATAGAAAGAAAAAGGCCCATCCCTGACGTCGCATGAATTGCCAGACAAAACG
>JASHWX010000217.1 GCA_030043815.1 Candidatus Rhabdochlamydia sp. | reverse complement strand
AATGGCTCATCTATTTTGCCGTCTCGGGTTTTCGGGGAGGGTTTGACCACTGCTGGCACACGCTTAAAGAAGAGAGGGATCGAGAACTCATCCGTTTTGCACTCAAAGGGATGGAAAAGATGGGGATGACCCTTTCCCTGAAAAAAGCCAAAAGCAACCTGTCTTTCTTCTGCGACGATCCCCAGGAAGCCGTTTGCTGCCAGGCTTATCAGACGCTGTGCGCTGTCATTAAAAATCCCGATTGCGCTTACACCAAAAAAGTGTTGCTGAACGGATTGCAAAAAGAGGGTTATTCCCTTCCAACAAAGCGGTCGCTCATCTCGCTTATCGGATCGCTCAATATCGGCACTCAGCACGATCGGGAGCTCATCGATGCGATCCTCGCTTACTCGAAGCACGAAGACCAAAAGGTGAGAATCCAATCCGCTCTGACGCTTTCGCGCATGCAGGATGAAGCCGCACTTGTTCGAGCAGTGGAAATCATCAAAAGCCATGACTGGGATGAACGGGACTCTGTATTTGGAGAGGACCGAAAATATTACCCGGGTCATTGGAATATGTTCCTCTTGCGCCCTGAGTTTCAAGACAGCCGCAGCGCGATCCTCGCACGAATCCTTGATTCATTAGCGCAAATCCATCAGAAAAAGATTACACACGGTGTGAATGAAAAACTCAAATTTAAGTTGAATAACCCAGCAGCTTTTCCCGAACTGGAAAAATACCGGATCAGCATTATTCCAAGGCAATCCCGCTACCTGTGTTCTCCGATTTATTTTCCCACGACCCAAAACGGCAGCTTGATGCGCGGTCTTTGTGCGAGAAAAGGGGAAGCCCTTTTCTATGAGTCGATCCGCGATCTCCTCCGTCAAGGATGTGGAAAAGCCGATCTCACTTCTTTTGATGAGAAATTCGATTGCGCCTCATGGTCTAAAATCGGCACAATGTTCGGTACGCATGAGTTCGAGACGGTCAAACATTACTTCAATGGCAACCAAGGATGCCTCATTCTCATCGACCCTGCTTACTACAACACTGAATATCGCAAGGGATTTGCCAGACTTGAGCACGAAGGTTCTTTGAACACCGTCTTTTACAACGGCATCCCCAAGAAAGCGATCAAAGGGATTTATCTCACGCATGAATTCAAAGAGGATTTTCAACGCCTCAATAGCGATAAACACATCGATGAGCGTTTTAAGGCCAAGCTGACAAGCCACGCCTTTAAACACTGCTCGATCGCAGAGCTCTGCAAGTTTAGAAGGTTTTTACATGAACCCATACAAGGTTGCACCTACACGTTCTACCACCTCTTTCGGTTCTTAGAGCCCGGACAACATGTGGACGAGGTGTTGAAAAACGATGGCGTCAAAGAGATCACTGTTGATGCAGTGCAACAGGAAACCTTCCGAGCGGCATTAGCACGCCAAGCGATCGTAGAAGAATTGGCCCCTATTTACGGTGCAGGCTTTTTCTTGAGCCAAGATGAAATGCTCACCGAGTTAAACGATGCAGATTTTGCCAAGTCAGCGCCCAAAATGATCGAGCTTTTGCATCTCGACAAGCTCCCCATACATAAGACGCAAGACAGTCAAAAGGCCTCCGTTGCAGCCATTTTGCTTGAGACCATCCAAGGAAAAAAGGGGGGCTTCGGCCTGCATATTCCCGCCAACTTGCCCTCGATCACGCTGCCCAATGCTCGCCGCTTACTCAGGCTTGCGGCCCTCTATCACTATGTCGGCCACCTGCCGCAGGAAAATGAGAAACAAGGCAAGCTCATCGAGCGGTCTGCGCAAATCGCCATCGCCCACATGCAAAAGCACATGAAGCTGCAGGGGATTACTCCAGAGGAGGCTAAGCTCGTCTCGGCCCTCATTCGCCATCATAAGATCTTCAAATCCTATCTGAATGGCACTGACTCGCTCGAGCAGTTTGAGCAAAGGCTCGAACAAGCCCATCAAGAGATTTCAGGACAGCTGGACAAAGACGATTTTGGCAAGCTGCTCTGGGCACTTTTCTTAGCGCGGGCGCACACGATGAAAAAAATCCCGTGCAAGGCAGATGAGATTGAACCCTATGCGCGCCTAGCGACGTTCACCGTGCGGTTCGGCTCAGGGAAAGATCCTGCTAAGCCGCTGCTCTTTAAGGACAAGTAAGCTTAAGAAGCGATAGCGTTAACTGCGTGCTTAAAATTTAACAGCTGGAGAGAGTGAATTTTTTGTTCTTGCTCTCCGGCGTAGATGAGATAACCTTTGGGCGCCCGGTCGCCAACGAGTTTTTGAAAGAAATGGAGTTTTTCTAAAAATTCGGTGTTAAATGTTTTCGAAGATTTGATTTCTATCGGAACAAGAATGTTCCCATTCTTGAAAATCACATCGATTTCATTTTTCTGAACATCTCGATAGTAGTAAAGTTGAGGATCTAAGCCATGATTCAAGCGCCATTTCATGAGTTCCACGATGATTAGATTTTCAACAAGATGTCCTCGAAGGGGATCTCTGCTCAATTGTGTTTCATTTTCAATGCCTAAAAGATATGTGGCGAAACCGACATCTGTGAAAAAGAGTTTCGGGGACTTGATGATTCTTTTTCCAAAATTATCAAAATAGGGTTGAAGGCGGAACACGATGAAAGAAGCTTCTAAGATCGATATCCATTCCTTGACAGTATGAGAAGAGACCCCGACTTCACCTCCAATGTCATCTAAATTGATGATTTGACCTGTTCGTCCTGCTAAAATGCGCACAAAGCGTTCAAACTGACTTAAATCTTTGACAGTAAGAAGCTGACGAAGATCTCTTTCCACATATGTTTGAAAGTAGTTTCGATAGGCTTTGGTGGGATCTAAGTTGTCCTTATAAATTCTTGGATAACCCCCTTTGATCAATGCCTCGTCCAAGGAGAAGCTCAATCCGGCAGACTCAATTTCCTGGAGGCTCAAAGGGAGTAAAGTGAGAAGAGCTGTTCTTCCAGCAAGGGATTGGGTAATGGCTTGATGCAGTTCCAACTGGTGGCTGCCTGTCAGGATAAACATTCCCTTCAGATCCTTTTTATCCACAATTGTCTGTATGTATGACAAAAGGCCTGGCACTCGTTGAATTTCGTCTAAAATTCCTCCCTCTGGAAATTGATCCAAAAACCCTCTAGGATCGGCCTCCGCCAAACTTCTCACATCAGGATCTTCCAGATTGGTATATTTTTTTTTAGGAAAGGCGTGTTGAACCAGTGTTGTTTTGCCTGATTGCCGCGGGCCAATCACTGTTATAACAGGATAGTCTTTTGCAAGTGCTTTAAGTTCAGTCTCTATCGTTCTCTTATACATAAACAATCCGAAGTTAAACTTCATTTTAGTTCATTTGATCAAAATAGTAAAGCCGAGGCATTCCTCGGCTTTTTAAATTAGTCAGCTGAGGCCTGCGATCCCAAGCTTGATGGGTTCTCATTTGGCAGGCCTCCGACTGATGGATTTGAAACGTAGATCTTATGTTGCATCAGCTGAGGCCTGCGATCCCAAGCTTGATGGGTTCTCATTTGGCAGGCCTCCGACTGATGCAACATAAGATCAATTATCAGACGTTGTTAGAACCATATGAGCTCCAAGTAATTGAAAATGAGCTTTTTGGCTAAAACTGATATCTATTTTAGCCAGGTTTTGGCTGAAATAGGTGCCAAAAATAGCCTAAATCGGTTAATTTTAAATTAAAAATAAGGATAATTTGTGAAACGCGCTCTGGAACAAGAACTTATTTCTTGGAAAGATAGAGAAGAGCATCTCCCTTTACTTCTTAGAGGGGCGCGCCAAGTGGGTAAAAGCTACTTGGTCGAGCATTTTGGGCGCGGCCATTTTGAATCCATTGTCATCGTCGATTTTGAAAGACGTCCTGAATTAAAGCAGTGTTTCAATACTAGAGAACCCCTTGAGATCCTTAAACAAATCGAAATTGCGCTTCATCAAAAAGTGATCCCTGGAAAAACATTGCTTTTTTTCGATGAGGTTCAGGAATGCCCTGATGCTTTGGTCAGTTTGCGTTATTTTCGGGAACTCATGCCCAAGCTCCATCTCATTGCTGCAGGATCGTTGATGGAATTTTTGCTCAACGATGAACGCTATTCTTTTCCAGTCGGTCGGGTAGAATTTCTCTATTTGCGTCCGTTGTCCTTTGCCGAGTTCTTAAATGCTGTAGCTCCTATTGCCTTAGAGCGCTTGAATTCCCTATCGTTAAGCTCCCCACTTCTGCCAGTCGAGCATTCAGAACTGCTCAAATGGATACGCAAGTATCTGTTTATCGGAGGAATGCCAGCTGCAGTCAATGCTTACATCACGAGTAATTCTCTGTTAGAAGCCCAAAAGGTCCATCAGAGGATTTTGCAGGCGTACGAGAGCGATTTCGGAAAATATGCTTCACAAGTGCAGCATAAATATCTGCAGATGATTTTTCAGCGAGCTCCCATTCTTGTCGGACGTATTTTAAAATATACCAATATCGACAAAGATGCTCGCTCCCGTGATTTAAAACCTCCTCTTAATCTTCTGACTCATGCTGGGCTCATTCAGCAAGCCTTTGCCACTTCAGCTAGCGGTCTTCCGTTACACGCTCATATCCATGATCATCGCTTTAAACTCTTCTTTCTCGACATCGGCTTACTGCAAACAGCTTGTCAAGTCAATGCCCAAGATTTTTGGGAAAAAGAGATCCTTCAAATCAACGCAGGGATGCTCGCGGAACAATTAGTCGGCCAGGAATTTCTCGCGAACGAGCCTCCCTATCAAAATCGCCCTCTTCTTTTCTGGGAAAGAGAAGAAGGCGGACAAGCTGAGGTCGATTTTGTAGTGACTGTGGCTTCTCAGATTGTTCCCATTGAAGTGAAAGCCGGAGCGACGGGAAGCCTGCGTTCGCTTCAAAGTTTTATGAATTTAAAGCATGTGCCATTAGGAGTCCGAGTTTCAGAGCACCCTCTCACGCTGCACGATCATATTCTATCAGTCCCTTTGTATTTATTATCTCGACTTTCCGATCTTATTTTAGAAGTTTCAAAATGAAAATTTTCAATTGCAAAGACAATCAAAAACAGTGTATGAATCGCGTATGCCCTATCACCTATGCGATTTTCATCATATCCGCCCGCCTCATGAAGTTGATCAAGAAAGGATTCTCGATTGGATTGCTGAAGCGCATGGTCGCGCTGAAAAAAATGAAGCTCTGCGTCATACTGTGCGAGAAAAGATGACGCGGCTTGGGCTAGGAAAAGAGCGGATTGAAAATCGCGGGCTGCTGATGCACGATCTCTTTGAAGATGATTGGACCCAAATGGAGATTTACCCTGTAGCGCATCAGTCTCATGGGAGCGGATTTGCTAAGCGCAGTGAATTTTACGATCGAGAAGTTTTTCAAATCTTGGACAAGTTTTATCCCGAAAATAGGCCCCTTCCTGAACATTTGATCCATGTGACATGCACCGGCTATGTCGCTCCAAGCCCTGCGCAGAAGCTCGTCTCATCGAGAAGGGCCGGGAATGCGACAACGGTCACGCACGCCTATCACATGGGATGCTATGCCTCGATGCCTGCCATTCGGATAGGGATGGGTTATTTGTCATTGTCCCGTTCTTCTGTTGAGATCGTCCACACAGAGGTTTGCAGTCTCCATATGCATCCGCTCAGGCATGAGAGCGAACAGCTGCTTGTGCAAAGTTTGTTTGGCGACGGTTTTATCAAATACACTGTGATGCAAGAACAATCGAGTCCTGGAATGAAGGTGCTCATGCTGCACGAGGAAACGGTTCCCGATTCGGTCCACTGCATGTCTTGGGTCTGCGGAGATGCGGGGCTGGACATGAGATTGTCTAAGGAGATCCCTGTGCTGATCGCACGCAATATCAAAGGGTATTTGCAGAGACTTTGTGCAAAGGCGAAAGTGGATGTAGAGTCTGTGATCAAAGAGGGATTTTTCGCCGTTCACCCAGGAGGGCCTAAAATTTTGGTCCACATCCAAGAGCTTTTAGGTTTAGAATCCCATCAGATGCAACACTCGGCCCAGGTTTTGAGGAATTTTGGAAATATGTCGTCGGCCACTCTACCTCATATCTGGGAGAGGCTGTTGAATGATCATTCCGTGCCCATTGGAGCAAGGGTGGTCAGTCTGGCCTTTGGGCCAGGTTTAAGTATTTCAGGCGCAATATTTGAGAAAGGTTAACGTGGAATTTCTTGCATTGATCCCCTTTTTTGTGCAGATCGTCGCGATTAACATCGATGAGTTCTATTTTCATATCAAGCGCGGCCTTCCCAAGTGGGAAAGGCTCGGCCATCCGCTGGACACTCTGACGGTGCTTGCGTGTTTTGCATTTATCTTGTTCTTCCCCTATTCGTCTTTGAATCTCAAGATTTACATCGCACTCGCCCTTTTCTCGTGTATTTTCGTGACGAAAGATGAATTCGTTCACAAAGAATGCTGTCCTGCTGCAGAACAATGGCTGCATGCATTGCTTTTTCTCAATCATCCTCTGGTGCTCACGGCAGCTGGGTTGATTTGGCCTATTATACATGGAGATGCCGGCTCTGCATGGCTCAAGAAAGCGATGTGGGCGCAGACTGTCAGCATTGGGCTATTTTTTTGCTATCAAACGATTTATTGGAATATTTTATGGAAAGACAAGGCGGCCGAGTAAATAACGCGTTTTATGAAGATTTGGGAGAAGCGTGGTACAGCGATTCTGCGCACCCTGTTGCTTTGCTTCGAGCGGAAAATGCCGCGCGCAACCCCTGGATTTTAGAAAAGATCCATTCTTTACTTGGCCCTTCTCAGGAGATTTTGGACATCGGATGCGGGGCGGGCTTCTTGACCAATTCGCTTGCGGCCGCAGGGCATCGTGCCACCGGCATCGATATTTCTCATAAGAGTTTAAGTGTAGCCAAAGGGCGCGATGCAACAAAGAGCGTCAAGTTCATTCAAGGGGATGCTGGCGCGTCCCTCCCCTTCTCAGATCATTCTTTTGATGTCGTTTGTACGATGGATTTTTTAGAGCATGTGGGCTCTCCCCGCCTGATTGTCCGCGAGGCTGCCCGGCTTCTTAAACCAAATGGATTATTTTTCTTCCATACATTCAATCGGAATTGGCTGACGTATTTTCTTGTGATCAAAGGGGTAGAGTGGTGTGTGCCGAACACTCCGAAAGACATGCATGTGTATGACTATTTTATCAAACCTTCCGAGCTTGCGGATTGGTGTAGTCAATCCGGACTGACTGTGAAGGAAATGCGAGGCCTGATGCCGCAAATGGCTTCGCCTTACTTTTGGAAGAGCCTCATTTCAAGAAAAGTCGACAGCCGTTTCAAGTTTAGGTTTACGGATT
>JASHWX010000216.1 GCA_030043815.1 Candidatus Rhabdochlamydia sp. | reverse complement strand
ACCCATTTTCACTTGATGCCTTACTTCTAGGTCGCACTCTATTTTTTCATTGGCGAACCGTTCAGGATATATTCTTTGAGCATATTCAAATCTCTGTTTTGCATGATAAATTTCAGATTCTGTTAGCCCTCTTTTTGAATCGATCCTGAATGTTAATGCACTTGGGGCTGAAGCTCTTTTGCGCTGTCGCTCGGCTTGCCTTTGCTCACTTGCCGCCGCATTCTTTTGAGTCAAAAAGAGGAGATCGGAGATACCATGGTTGCCCCCTTCTTCCCAAAGATTGTCGTTAATTAAAAATTTAAATGCAATTTTTTGAGATTTAGATTTATCAACACATAAACTCATAGGAACTGCCCATTTATCATGATCTATACTCTTAAGCTTTACACCTTTATTCCAATTCAGAGAGATATAATTTCCACTTTCAGTGCGCACTTCAAAAGTCGGAGCCTCGGAGGATTCGCCACGTAAATAGAGGGATTCACCAAATTTCACTTCTCGATGTTGTACAACTAAATCGCAGACGCGATTGACGAGATCGCATATGTTAACTTCATCGCTACATCCTTCGGAACGACAAGCGGAAGGATCTTCAAGATGCCTTAATCTCTTTTCCGCCTCAAAAATTTCATTGTTAGTAAGCCCTTTTTTAGAATCAATTCTAAATGTCATAATAACTCCTGTTAGTATTGCAAATAATTTAACAAATAAATAGATAAAAATCAACTGTAATTTTATTATCTTTTACGTATGTGTTAAATAAAAAATAAAAATAGCAGGATATTAGGATAGTTAAGATGGGGGCATTTGTTTTTTTTATCCTGTCCATCCTGCCATCCTGCAATTATTTCTTTTTGCCAGCGGGAATCGCTGCTATTTACTTAGAAATTATTTGAAAAAGCTAAAGATTGCATTTTAATTGAAGGGAGATGTAGGATAGCTGTTTTTGTGCGATGGGGTGTCGCCAAGTGGTAAGGCAGCGGTTTTTGGTACCGCCATTCGGAGGTTCGAATCCTTCCACCCCAATTAACAATGAGCTAAAGATGCAGAACGAATACATGCTTTTTGCAGGAACTTCCCATCCGGAACTTGCCCAGCAAATTGCCAGTTGTTTGAAAGTGTCTTTAGGAAAAGTGCATATTGAAAAGTTTCCAGATGGCGAGATAGGCGTTCAAGTATTAGAGAGCGTCCGCGGTCGGGATGTGTTTATCGTTCAGTCGATTGCACACCATCCCAACTTCTATCTCATGGAACTGTTGATTTTAATCGATGCATTTAAGCGCGCATCCGCCCGCTCGATCATTGCCGTGATCCCCTATTTTGGGTATGCAAGGCAGGACCGCAGAGGGATTTTGCGCGAGCCGATAACGGCCAAGCTCGTCGCCGATCTCCTGCAGAGAGCAGGGGTGACGAGAGTGCTGACGATGGATTTGCATACAGAGCAAATCCAAGGGTTTTTCGACATCCCTGTCGATAACCTTTACGCTAGGTCTTCGATCGTTGAGGCATTGCCTAAACTGAAGATGCAAGACTGTGTGGTCGTCACACCGGACATCGGCAGCATCAAATTGGCCCGCGGCTATGCCGAGGCTTTGAAAGTCGATCTCGCTATTGTAGATAAACGTCGAGTCAGTTCGGAAGAGGTGGAATCCGTATCTCCTCTCATCGGCGAAGTGAAGGGCAAAGATGTCCTTCTCACCGATGACATGTGCTCGACGGGTGGAACATTAAAGACAGCTGCCCGGGTTTGCAAGAAGGCAGGCGCTAAACGGATTTTCGCCGCTGTGACCCATGGGCTGTTTGTCGGTAAAGGATTTGAGGATTGCGGGATCGAGAAATTCATCATGAGCAACACCCTTCCTACGCCTAAAACGGTAGGGAAGAATATGTTGGAAATTGTCTCAGTAGCTCCTCTCTTTAGCAAAGCGATCGAGTCGATCGTCGGCGCTAAATCGATCTCGTCCCTCTACGAATAAGTAGAATTTTTTAAACATTTGGAGAACTCCTATGAAACTCGCAGTGAATAAGCGTGTTAGCGAGAAGAAAAAAGATATCAAAGAGATCCGCCGCGAAGGCAATATCCCTGCGATTATCTATTCTTCCAAACACCAGAGCGAAAAATTGATTGTCAATGGACCTGATTTCAAGACCATTTTGCGTGAAATGCAGCCGGGCCAGCTGCCGACGACAATCTTCGACTTAAGCGACGGCAAAAAAAGCCGACGGGCCATCATCAAAGACATTCAATACCATTTGACAACCTACGTGGTGTCCCATATCGACTTTGAAGAACTTGTCGACGACGTCCCCGTCAGCGTCAAAGTGCCGATCAATTGCACGGGTGTCGCTGAGTGCATCGGGATCAAGCTCGGCGGTTTTTTGCGCCAAGTTGTCCGCCACGTGCAAGTCGAATGCTTGCCGCCGCTTATCCCTAAAGAATTCATGGTCGATGTCAAAGATTTAGGGATTCGGCAATCTAAGCGTTTAAAAGACCTCAGCATTCCTTCTGGAGTAAAGCCGCTCGCTAGCCCGGAAGAAGTGCTCGTTGTCATAGCGAAAAGATAATTGAAGATGGATGAAGAAGCGCGATATTTAATCGTCGGTTTGGGAAATCCTGGGGCAGCGTACGAAAAGACGCGGCACAATGTGGGTTTCAATATCGTCAAGTCCTTTGCAGCAAAGCACGGGATGGTTTTTAAGCACGCTTCCCATCTCATCGGAGATTTTGCTCAAGGTAATATGAGACCGTTGCATAAGTCAGCATGTTTAGAAAAAACAGGCCATTTTGATGAGATTTCGATTTCGAGCGAGCCCGCATATGCGGGACGCCCCATAGGGGGCGAGCGAGAATCGAAAGATCGCGAAATGGGCGTTTTTAATAAGCATGATCACTTATGCAACGGTCTCAATAAGACGCTTCTTTTGCTGCCGGCCACCTACATGAATTCCAGCGGGGATGCAGTCAGAAGATGCGTCGATTATTTTAAAGTGCCCCTAGACCATTTCATGGTCGTTTGCGATGATGTCGCACTGCCGATTGGAGCGATCCGTATGCGGACCAAAGGGAGCAGCGGCGGGCACAACGGATTAAAGAGTATTGCAGCGCATTTGAACACGGAACACTATGCGCGCCTTAGGGTAGGCGTCAGCGGGCCTAAAGCCGAAAAATTGGCGGATTATGTCTTAGGGAAGTTCTCTCAAGAGGAGAGCAAGATCATCCAAGACGTCTGCCTAAAAGCGATTCAAGCGCTCGAATTATGGCTCACGGTCGGCATTGCGAGAGCGATGCAGGCCGCAAATGCGAAAGTTAAAGAGAAAGAAGGAGAAAATAATGGCTAAAGCAAGAAAACATCTTTACGAAGGGATGTACATCTTAAGCGCTACCTTAAGCGATGATGCAAGGCAAAAGGCGCTTGAGAAGATCACGGGCGGGATTGCAAACCGCGGCGGAGAAATACATAAAGTATTCGATCAAGGACGAAAAAAATTGGCCTATGAGATCAACGGCCGAAGAGAAGGGCATTACTTCCTGCTCTATTTTTCTGCTCCCACGACGAATCTAAGCGACATGTGGAGAGAATATCACCTCAATGAGGACCTCATCCGCTTTTTAACTCTGCGCACGCCGATCGTGCCTGAGAAGATCGAATTTAAACAGCTGCAGCAAGAATAGGAGACTTAATTTAAGATGAGCATGCCGACAAAAAAAAATGAAAAAGTCCCTCCCGCACTTGAAGGGATTTTTGTAAAAAAACGCAAATCGTGCCCCTTTACTGCAGCGGGAATCCGCCACATCGATTACAAAGACATCGATACCTTGATGCAATTCATCACAGAGCGGGGCAAAATCATCCCTCGCCGTATCACAGGTGTCTCTGCCTATCATCAACGTCAACTCGCTCAAGCGATCAAGAGAGCAAGACATATGGCGCTCTTGCCGTTTGTCGCTCAAGAATAAGAACGGGAGAAAAAAGAGTTTATGCAAAATCAATTATTATTACTCCAAGATGTCGATGAGCTGGGGCGCAGCGGCGATATCGTCCGCGTCAAGCCCGGCTATGCCCGCAACTTTTTGCTTCCGCAGAAAAAGGCCGTCATCGCCGATAAGTTCACCTTGCGCATGCAAGCGAAATTAAAAGAGGAGCGTGCCAAGCGCGCCGAGATCGACCGCAAAGAATCGGAGGAGGCTGCTGCGAAGATCAATGGAATGGTCCTCTCAATCGAGGTCAAAGTCGACCCCGATGGCCACATGTACGGATCTGTGTCCGTATCCGACATCGTCCGCATTTTCGAAAAAGAAGGATTCAAATTGGAAAGGCGCAATATCGCTCTTGCTCACCCGATCAAGACATTGGGCGTTCACCCGATCCACCTCAAACTCAAGGAAGGCGTACCTTGTCAAATCACCCTCAAAGTGAATGGCGAAGGTGTCGTCGAGAAGGAATCCCCTGAAGCGCCCCAGGTATAATATATCTCTTCTTTCCCCTGCGAAGGCCAACCTTTTCTTCCGAGTCTTAAAGAAAAGAGAAGACGGTTATCATGAGATCGCATCGCTCTACCAAGCGATCGATCTCTTTGATACATTGACCCTTGAACTCTCAAATGAGGACAAGCTCCCTTGTGGCAGTTATTATCTCATTCACATGGCGTTGGAAAAATTCCGTCAAAAGACAGGTTGGAAACATCCCGTGTCGGTCCATCTCGAAAAGAAAATCCCGATCCAAGCCGGCCTTGGCGGCGGGAGCAGCAACGCAGCGACAATGCTGTGGGGATTGAACCAGCTTTCCGGCATGCAGGCAAGCGATGAAGAACTCGCGCGCTTTGCATCGGAATTCAGCTCGGATGCTCCCTTTTTTTTCTCTCATGGAACGGCCTTCTGCACAGGCAGAGGTGAGATATTGAACTTCGTCAGGGCGCTCTTACCCACAACATTTTGGATCGCAAAGCCAAAAGACGGTCTTTCGACCCCGCTTGTCTACAAGCACTGCCGCACAGATGAGTTTGAACAAAGAGATCCGCTTCTTTTTCTCGAAAAAGCGCTTGAAGGACGGCTCGAAACGTTCAACGATCTCGAACACCCTGCCTTTGAGCTCATGCCGAAGCTCAAGAAGTACAAAGAAGAACTGCGGGCCCTGGGGTTTTCCCAAGTGACCATGACAGGCAGCGGAACGGGGATGATGTGCTTTGGAACGGTAAAAGACCCATTTCATGAAGAACTTCAGTTTTATCCTGTCTCTTTTATTCGCCGCGAGGTAGACTTATGGTACAGACTATGGGATCAAAATTCATTGTCGTTACTGGGGCAGCAG
>JASHWX010000215.1 GCA_030043815.1 Candidatus Rhabdochlamydia sp. | reverse complement strand
GAGCGGATCATCGAAAGTTTAGAGCAGCTTGAGCCCCAAGTAGGCGAAGGTTCAACCCGCCTTCTTCTCGAGACGACAGCCGGCCAAGGGTCTGCTGTGGGATGGCGTTTCGAACACCTAGCGTATATCCTCAATCGCCTGCACAAAAAAATTCCTCTTGGCGTCTGCATTGACACTTGCCACATTTTCGTGGCCGGCTACGATATCCGCACGCAAGAGGGCTGGGAAGCAACGATCGCTGAATTCGACCGCGTCATCGGGCTCGATCATCTCTACGCATTCCATGTGAACGATTCGATGCAGCCGTTCGGCTCGCGCAAAGACCGCCATGCGCAACTTGGGTGTGGGCATATCGGGTTAAACAGCTTTCAAATCATGATGTCCCACCTTAAGCTGCGCCAGATTCCCAAATATTTAGAAACCCCTGATCCTGCCCTATGGCAACAGGAAATCGCTCAACTTAGACAATTTGCAGAACATGAAGCATACCAAACTTAAACACATCGCCTCCTCTCAAATCGGCTCGACCCTAACCGTCTGCGGATGGGTGCGCACAGTGCGCGAACAAAAGACATTTGCCTTTATCGAGCTTAACGATGGTTCGACATTTTCGAATTTGCAAATCGTCGTCGATCAACTCGAATTGCTTAAAAACATTTCGACCGGCGCATCGATCGCCGCCACAGGGGAACTCGTCCAATCGCCTGGACAAAAGCAAAAATGGGAGCTGAAAGCCTCTTCTATTCATGTCTTTGGCACATGCCCCGAAGATTATCCCCTGCAAAAAAAGCGCCACTCTTTTGAATTCTTAAGGACAATCGCCCATCTGCGCGCTCGCACGAACACCCAAGGCGCTGTCACCCGCGTCCGCAATGCCCTTGGTTTCGCTACTCACCTGTTCTTTCAACAGCAAGGATTCCTCTATATCAACACACCCATCGTCACTGCATCCGATTGCGAAGGCGCAGGCGAACAATTCCTCGTCACGACGCTCGATGTCAACAAACCTCCCCGCCTCTCCGATGGCACAATCGACTTTTCCCGCGACTTTTTCGGAAAGCCCGCTTACCTCACTGTTTCCGGCCAGCTCAATGCCGAGACATTCGCCTGCGCCCTTTCTGATGTCTATACATTTGGACCGACATTTCGCGCCGAGAACTCCAACACATCGCGCCATCTCGCCGAGTTTTGGATGATCGAGCCAGAAATGGCTTTTGCCGACTTGAAAGACGACATGGAATGCGCTGAATCTTTTCTCAAATTCATCTTCAATTACGTCCTCGAAAATTGCAGCGAAGACATGGAATTTTTCGATGCATTCATCGAAAAAGGTGTCATCGACCGCTTAAAAAACGTCGCCGCATCGCCATTTGCCCAATTGACCTACACGCAGGCCATCGAGATCTTGCAAAAAAGCGGCCGGGCCTTTCAATATCCTGTCCAATGGGGCAGCGACTTGCAGTCCGAGCACGAGCGCTACCTTGCAGAAGAATACTGCAAAAAACCCGTCATCCTCACCGACTATCCCAAGAAAATCAAAGCCTTTTATATGCGCGAAAATGAAGATGGCAAGACCGTCGCCGCCATGGACGTGCTCGTCCCTAAAATCGGCGAGATCATCGGCGGCAGCCAAAGAGAAGAGCGCCTCGATGTGCTCGAGCAAAAAATCATCGATTTTGGCTTAAACGTCGAAGATTACTGGTGGTATAATCAATTGAGGCAATATGGGACCGTGCCCCACGCAGGCTTTGGCGCTGGCTTCGAGCGCCTCGTCTTATTCGCGACAGGCATGGAGAACATCCGGGACGTCATTCCGTTCCCTCGCTTCCCCGGCCATGCGGAATTTTGAAATTATACACCTCGTGATTCGAAAGTTGGTTTTGGCTGTGCCAGCATCCCAGACTTTGAGACCTGCCTGCATCGCACCTGTGCCTGCACAGGCGCTACTTCGGCATCGGCTACGCCTGGCTCAAATTCTGGGCGCTGGCTTTGCCAAATTCCAACTTTTGAATCCCTCTGTGTATAACGCTGAATTTTTTCAAAGAGCAGCACTTCCGCGCGATGCAATTCAAATAGATTCTTCTCTTGCTTTTTCTCGATGAGCTGATTCAGCTCTTCCATGTTCAACAGTGTCAAGAGCGGATGGCGCGCAAGGCAAGGATCGACATTTCTCGGCACGCTTAAATCGAAAATGAGGCGTGTTTTTATATTTTCACCCGGCTGCTCGATGATCGGATGAGGGACATTCGATCCGCAGACGACAAGCGGAAACTCTTTCCATTGTTCTAATTTATCCCAGGAAAGCAAGCGGATATTTTCTTGTTCAACCGAGTGCAATGCGCGCGTGCAAAGAGTGATGCGCTCGACGCCTTTCTTCCGAAAATAGCCAATCACTTTGCGATTGATTTCTGAATTCCCGATAAAAAGGACATCGGTCAATTCTTTCAATACATGCTGGCCGATTTGATAGAGTGTTTTAGGAATGGTGGTCTGGTTTTGGGCAAAAGAAAAAAGGGTGCGGACCTCTTTGCCCAGCTTTAACGACTTTTGAAACAGATAATGCATGCAGCTGGGAAGGCGGTAATGCAAAAGAGTTTGCTCATAGGCCACTTTGACCTGGCGCTGGATTTCTGATTCAGCGATGATCGCGCTGTCAAGTCCCGCTGTCACTCGGGAAAGATGCAAAAAACAATCAAACCCGAAGAAAGAATAGAGCTTATGCTCGAAGGGGATTTCAATCTCATCGCGCAATTGACCTAGGATTTCACTATGCGCCTCGGCAAGATTGTCTGCGGAAAAATAAATCTCCACGCGGTTGCAAGTGGAAAGCAGCACACACGAATATCTTTCCGACAATTCGCTGCCGCGAAAAAATCGTTTTTGCGCCGCCTGCAATACGCTTTCTCGGATTCCGATCTCAGATGACTTGTAGCTAATCCCCAAAAGACCAATTCGCATGTCCCGATTTATAATCGTTGATCGAATTAATGACTACTTCAGAAGAAAAACCGCGGCGGAGCAGTTTTGCGATCAATTTGTTCACCGTATGGCGATCGCTCCAATCGATTTTCTGCTTCGCGATCCATTTTGAAATGGCTTCTTTTTCATGGATTTCGGGTAAATAGCGAACGCCTTTTTGCCTGAATTTGAACTGAATCGCCTTGGCCCCATATCCTTTGCGTTGCTCTTTCGCAATCAATCTCGCAATCTGCTGCTCATCATCGAGAAACCCCTTGTCTTTGCAATATTGCACGATCGATTGAGCCGTTTTTTCCGATATCCCCTTTGCGATGAGCTTGCCCACCAAATCGCTGGAGAGCATCGCGCGCCGCGACAACAGGTGGAGGGCATATCGCCTACCCACTCTTTCTTCGATGGCAAAAAACCCCTCTAGGATCTCTCTAGGAGGGATTTTTCTTAACTCGTTCATAAACAAACATTTGCTTACCTCCCGCCAGACTTCACCGTCTCGAAGCAAAAGAAGGGTGCGAAAATCGCCGGATTTAATTTTTATCTCCAATTCCATGAATATAAGCAACTTATGTTAAAAAACATACTTTATTCGCTTTGAAATTATACACTTCACGGGTTATAATGAAAGTGGAGAGGTATGTTATGGAAACAAATTCAATAGATTCTCAAATGAGTACGTATGATTCAACATTCTACGACTCGCAAACCTTTGATCAAAATGAAATGAGCATTTTGACAAACCAGATGAATATCATGACGCAAGCCCTTCAAAACGGGCTGCAGCAAATCGATAACGCCACTAATGGTTTGACTTAGAGCATTATCTTCATTTTAATTCTTAATATACAAAAATTAATTTAGTTTACGAAAATTAATTTAATATTTAAAATGTTAGCATATATTAATGAAATAAAAAGAGGTATATGGCTATCCAACCCATTTCCGAGACACAGTCGATCCAACAAAATCCCCCTTTCTTCTCTCTTTCCAATGACATTCTCATCATGGAAATTCTCCGGAGGTTGAGCTTTCTGGACGTTTGCGCATGCAGCTTAACGTGTAAGCAGCTTAAAACAATCGCCTCTGACGATTTTCTCTGGAAGCTTCTCTTCCAACGCGATTTTCCCCATTCTACTTCTGAGGTTAAGGAAGGTCACTTTAAAGCAGCTTATCAAGATGATAAGCGCATGCATGCAAACTTATCGAAGGGGATCTATGCTTCATATACTCTGAATCCTAAATATGATGAATTGGAAGAAGTAAAATGCCTTTTGCTTCATAAGGATAAACTCTTTTTAGGCCATACTGATAGAATGGTCACGTTATGGGATTATAATAAAAAAACCATACTTAGAGCCTTTCCTCAGGAAAAAGTTATCAATTCACTTGTTTTTGTAAATGACGATGGACTCATTTTAGCAACAGATGGTTCGATTAAAAAAGGCCACTTCGTTGAAGACGATCTTGCCATCCACTGGACCGCAGTCTCTAAAGCTTGTGATGTTGACTTCAGGTCTCTTGCAGTCAGGGGGAATGAACTATTTGCCAGTGATGCTGATGGATACATTCACGTTTATAATGTTAAGACAAATAAATTCTTGGGGAAGATTAAAGCGCATAAAAAATCGATTTACTCTCTCCAGTTTGTTGGCGAAAAACTGATCGTATCCTCTTTAGACGGTACGATTACGATTTGGAAATCTCGGCCCTTTGTGCTCCAACGAACATTTACATTTGATAGCGACACATTTACCACTTGCCTTGCTGACAAAAATGGGACGCTTATTTTAGCGGGAGTTGCACATTCCCAAATAGAAATATGGGACTTGAACAAAATGGAGCTCACGAGGACCATCGATCTGTCTACCAAAGTAAAGGGCGGGTTCCTTTCGTTTGCTCTCGCTGATGGAAAACTTGTTGTACGCACAGATGATCGTGCAATAAGCATTTGGGATTATGAAACGGGTGAATGTTTGCATTGCCAGTTCTCTACGACCATGGCTACATGTACGCTTCATCCCGAGTTGTTTCGGGATGGGCTGCTCTTTATCATTCCTATGCACATAGATGAATGCGATCCCGAAAAAGACACCAGTGTGATTGAAATTTGGGATTTCAAAGCACAAGAATATAGGATTTTGCAGCAAATTGCAGAACTGTTCACATTTGATGAAGAATATATCGCCTTTCATCGATTTTCGTTATTGCCGCAAGGCACAAAAGATTCCATCTATCGAGAACTCGAACTGATGCTTACAACGTATCCTCCAATGACAATCGACGCAGGACGACACACAAAACAGTTTAAAGCGAATTTTTCAGGAGAAGATGCTTTTCACGATGACGAGCAAGTTCTTGCTACAAATGCCCAAAAAGCCAAAGCCATTAAGAGGCATTTAAAGAAAAAGGTAAAAAGAGAGTCTTAGAGTCTGTCGTTGAAAAAAGCTTCAGTCGATTTTCGGGTTCTTTTGAGCCGATTTTCAATTCAAATTGAAGGGGTAATATCAACTTATCGTATATTACCCCTTCAATTTGAATTGAAAATCGGCCAAAATAATCCCAAAAAGCGACGAAGCCTTTTTTCAACGACAGACTCTTAATTTAAACTCTTGCTGCAAAATTCAGGAGACCCTATTCTGAAGGGAGGTAGAGCCGATTTTTTTAAAGGAAATAATGACAACTCCCACCGATCCGACGCAAAGCAACATCCCTCCTTATACTCCTCCGGGCCAACAACCCCCTCCGGGCGGTCCTCCTTCACAAACAAGCTACATGGACCCGACCGGAAAATGGGCGGCTTTTT
>JASHWX010000214.1 GCA_030043815.1 Candidatus Rhabdochlamydia sp. | reverse complement strand
GCTGCAAGAAATGTTACCACAAGGCAATCTCTGAAAGGACAGATAAAGAATGCGCAACGTGCCACTCGACCACCTCCAGGCAATGGCACAAAGATCCCGATAATCGCGCTCTGGACAGATGTCAGAAGTGCTACAAGAAGGCACTCTCTGAAAGGACGGATAAAGAATGCGCAACGTGCCACTCGACCACGTCCAAGCAATGGCTCAAAGATCCTTATGATCGCGCTCTGGACAGATGTCTGAAGTGCTACAAAAAATCATACTTAAAAAGAACGAGAGAATGCACTACTTTTGAAATGAAAGAATGTAACACTTTTCATTTGATCACGCCAGATAATATTGCCCAAAAAAAGCAGAGGGTGGAAAAACCAACTCTTGTATCTGAGACGGCAATAGAAAAACAACCTGTATTTATAAACGCCAGTCTTCTTAAAAACATTCAATTACACCCGACCAGCTCTTAAAAACTCTTTTTTTTGCTTTAAGCCGTGATCGGCTTGGCCAAAACTCTTCATGATGCTCTTGCCCTGAAAATCCCAAGCCGCTAAACTTTACACTTTTTTTCATCCCCTGGAAAGATGGCTGAGCGGCCGAAGGCACGTCCCTGCTAAGGACGCGTACCCGCTAAACGGGTACCGAGGGTTCAAATCCCTCTCTTTCCGATAGCCTTGGACCTTGGTCCAAGGCTTTTTTTACAATTGATTGAATATTTCCTTCGCGATAGGTTGGGGTGTACATATGTCAGAAGATACCAAAGTTAGGACTGCCCCTCATTCTAAAGAATCGGAAATGATCGTTCTGGGTTCGATGCTGACGAACATCAACAGCCTGAACATCGGCGCCGACGCTCTCGATGAAAATGATTTTTATTTTACAGAACACAAAATTATTTTTCAGGTGCTCAAAACCGCCTATCGCAACGACAAGCCCGCTGATGTCCATCTCGTCGGCGAAGAGTTGAAACGGCAAAGCAAGCTCAAAGCGATTGGCGGCATCGGCTATCTCACGACACTTGCCCAATATGCAGGAACATCGGCGTACATTGAAGAGTACATCGAGCTTGTCCGCGACAAATCGATTCTGCGCCGCATGATCAATGCTGCACAGGAAGTGGAGCGGGGGGCGATCAACGATCCTGAAGACGTCCACGTCCTTCTCGATGATGCGCAAGCCAAATTCTTCACCATCAGCCAATCCGCCAACTCCAATGCAGGCATTTTGATCAAAGAGTTGCTCTTGGGGGTCAAAGCCGTCTCCCAGCTGCCCTATCTTAAAGAGCTGCAAGAGCGCCAAGAAAATTTCCTCAAAAAAGGCCCCAACGATTTAGGCATCACAGGCATCCCTACCCACTTCTTCGATCTCGACAAACTCGTTAATGGGCTATGCCAGTCCAACTTGATGATCCTCGCTGCCCGCCCAGCGATGGGCAAAACCGCCCTTGCGCTCAATATCGCAGAGAACGTCGCCTTCAAAAACGCTCTTCCTGTCGGGATTTTTTCTCTCGAGATGACTGCCGAACAGCTTTTGCACCGTATGATCTGCAGCCAAGCGGAAGTGGAGTCAGACAAAATCCGCACAGGCTCCCTCAACGGCATCGAATACCAACGCGTCGTCGCTGCTGTCAATTCCATGATGAAAGGCACTGTCGTCATCGACGATCAGCCCGGCCTTAAGATCACCGACCTCCGCGCCCGCGCCCGCCGCATGAAAGAAAGCTACAACATCGAACTTCTCATCGTCGATTACCTGCAGCTCATCTCCGGTTCCGGCCTTTCCCGTAACGCAGAAAACCGACAAAACGAAATCTCCGAAATCTCGCGCATGATGAAAACCCTCGCCCGCGAGCTCAACCTTCCTATCATCTGCCTATCCCAGCTTTCCCGAAAAGTCGAAGAGCGGCAAGGCCATCGTCCCATGATGAGCGATCTTCGTGAGTCAGGATGCCTCACTGGCGATACCTTGATCCAAGATGCTGAAACAGGAACATTCTACAGCATTAAAGAACTTGCGGAACGCAAGCAACAAACTCCTATTTATGTCCATGCTATTGATAAGGATTTAAAAATAGGAAAACATCGCATGGTAAAAGCATTCTATTCAGGAAAAAAGAAAACCTTTTTAATAAAACTGCGCTCAGGACGTTCGCTCAAGGCTAGTAGCAACCATCCTTTTCTCAAGCTCGAAGGCTGGACTCCTCTAGAAAAACTCCAAAAGGGAGACAAGCTTGCAATTCCTCGCCAAATGAAAATCAACAGCCGTAATGACAAAATGAAAGAAGAAGAACTAATCTTGCTTGCTCATCTTCTTGGAGACGGTTGCATTTTACCTAATCAGCCCTATCATTATACCAGTGCAGATGAAGAAAACATTGATGTCATCCCAAAAGAAGCCTGGAACACGGTCATTCGAAAAGCTAAGGATGAGTTTGAGTTAGGGTGGAGAGATGTTTGCACTGCGCTAAACACTTCATATTGCGGGTCTACACTCTTTAAAAATGGGA
>JASHWX010000213.1 GCA_030043815.1 Candidatus Rhabdochlamydia sp. | reverse complement strand
GCCTGGCTCAAATTCAGGGCGACCCTTCGGGCCGGTTCGCTTCGCTCACCTGCTTCCCTTATAAAATGTCCATCGGACATTTTATAAGTGTCCGCAGCCTTGCCAAATTCCCAATTTTTCAAGTTGTTTGGGTATAAAAGCAATGTCGCAAGACTTAGCAGTAAAAATAGCATCTTCATATTTTACCTCTCATTTGTCTCTGACATAGCAATTTTAAATTTTTTTTTATATTGTTTTTTGGTTTCGTTGTGTATAACCCAGACAATCGATTACAATGACAAGTTCAACAAAGGAAGGTGCACGATGTCCCAGCTTCAAGACTCCGCAAAGAAAAAAGCGCTGGAATCAGCGATTTCCCAAATCGAAAAACAATTCGGCGAAGGCTCCATCATGACGCTCGGCAAACACTCTGCCGCTAAAGAGCTGAGTGTGATCAAGACGGGCACCATCAACCTCGATCTCGCGCTCGGGATCGGCGGCGTGCCGCGCGGACGCATCATCGAGATCTTCGGCCCTGAGTCTTCGGGCAAATCGACCCTCGCAACCCATATCGTGGCCAACGCGCAGAAAAATGGGGGCCTCGCTGCTTATATCGACGCGGAACACGCGCTCGATCCTTCTTATGCCGTCAAAATCGGCGTCAACCTCGACGAGCTGATGATCTCCCAGCCTGATTCGGGAGAAGAGGCCCTCAACATCGCCGAAATGCTGGCCCGCTCGAACGCTCTCGACGTGATCGTCATCGACTCCGTCGCTGCCCTCGTTCCCAAAAATGAGCTCGAAGGAGAAATCGGCGACTCATTCATGGGACTGCAAGCGCGTATGATGTCTCAGGCTCTGCGCAAATTGACAGCGTCGCTGTCCAAGAGCAACACGTGCGCGATCTTCATTAACCAAATCCGCGAAAAGATCGGCGTCATGTTCGGCAACCCCGAAACGACGACAGGCGGCCGCGCGCTCAAATTCTACGCCTCCATCCGCATGGACATCCGCCGCATCGGAAGCATCAAAGGCCCCGACAACACAGAGATCGGCAACCGCGTCAAAGTGAAAGTCGTGAAGAACAAAATGGCGCCCCCTTTCCAAGTCGCTGAATTCGACATCCTATTTAATGAGGGAATCTCGCGCATCGGTTCGATCATCGATCTCGGCGCAGACCTCGGCATCATCGAGAAGAAGGGAACCTGGTTCAGCTACGCCGGCAACCGCCTCGGACAAGGCCGTGAAGCCGCCCGCGAAGAGCTAAAGAAAAACCCCAAGCTCGTCGACGAGATTGAAAAGGCGATCTATGCCAAGGTCGCAGAAGGCAAAGGCCTTCCTGTAAAAGAAGGTGCGCCGGATCTGGCTGAAGTTTAATGGAGTATTTGTTGAAGGGAGTTGTCATCGGATTTGCGATTGCAGCTCCCGTAGGCCCGATCGGGATCCTTTGTATTAAGCGCACCCTAATCGGCGGGAGATTATCCGGCTTTTATACTGGCCTTGGCGCCGCGCTTGCCGATGCAATATATGGATGCATTGGAGCCTTTGGACTCACTCTTATCACTTCATTCTTACTCGGAATCGGCGGCTGGTTGAAAGGGATCGGCGGCTTATTTTTGCTCTATCTCGGCTTGAAGACCTTTTTCGAAAAGCCCGCCAAAGAGCGCGATGATGTGAGAGAACTCGGCTACGTGAAGGACTTTATCACCACATTCTTCCTTACATTGACAAATCCTATGACTATTTTGTCCTTCATGGCCATTTTGGCAGGACTTGGCCTTGGAGAAGCCGGGGATTATACGAGTGCGGGGATGCTGGTGCTGGGGGTCTTCTTAGGCTCTTTAGCGTGGTGGCTTGTCCTTGCAGAAATCGTCACGCTCTTTCGCAAACGCATCAGCGCCAAAGTCTTTCTATGGATCAACCGCCTGGCAGGTGTCATTATTATTGCATTTGGAATCTACTCGTTCTGCTCTTTATAAAAAAAGAATTAAGCAGGATGGTAGGATAGTCAGGATGAAGAAATTTCCCTTATCCTGGCTATCTTGCCATCCTGCTTAATTTTTTCTTAATTGAGCTCTTGTGCGCTTTCGATGGCGTATCGCATCAAGATATCGCACATTTTCTCAAATGAGGGCGTCAAGATATTGAGTTCGCTTAGATCTTTGATGAGATGGCGCATTTCTTCATCGAAGAGGAGCAAGGCGCGCTCTTTGCCGATCAGCCGCACGATGCTCATTTCCCGTTGCTTTTTCTCGTCTTGGAGCATGTCGCCAAGATCATCGGCCGTCTGGAAGGCCATGCCGAAATGGTAGGCCGCTTTTTTGACCTTTTCTAATCGGCTGATGTCCCCGCCGCCAAACAACCATCCGAATACAAATGAAACTTCAAACAACGTCACTGTCTTCTTGTAGATGACCTGTTTTACCGTCTCTAAGTTTTGATTCGGAGGAAATAAGTCGAGGAACTGCCCGCCGGTTGCACCGAGGATTCCGGCGCAATGGGTGGCCGATTCCAACGCCAAACAACAGGCTCTATCACTGAATTGGGAAAAAGGAGGCGCTGATTCCTGCATCACTTTAGCATTGCTGTGAATCTTTTCAAAGGCAGCGGTGATGAGAGCATAGCTTGCGAGCAATGCGATCGACTCTCCATAGACCTTGTGCAGTGAAGGCTTGTCGCGCCGCTCGTCATCGTTGTCCATGCAAGGCAAGTCATCGACGATTAAAGAAGCCGTGTGAAAGAATTCGACCGACAAAGCCCCTTCATACACGTTGAGGCCGTTGCCGAGGGCCTCGGCAATTAAAATGACAATCAGCGGACGGAAACGCTTTCCGCCTGTCGTGAGCGCATATTCGCATGCGTCGCGAAGCTTGGTCTTCTCTCCAAATGAGAGAATGCTTTTGGCGATTTCTTGTTCGATGCGGTCGCGATGGAAAAAGAAATGGGAATTTTCAAATTTATGAGATTCGGTCGGGCTTCTCTTAATCGCTATTGTCATTCTTTACTCCACAATATTCTTCATTGCTGGCTTCACCTTGCCATTTTCTGGAACAAAGCCATAAATGTTCAAGCACGGAAAACAAAAGGAATGGCGTCCTAAAACGGTTCCTGGATTGATCACGCAATTACACCCCACTTGAGCACCGTCCCCCACAATGGCCCCCAGTTTGGACAGCTGCGTATTGATTTTTTCATTATTGATCAAAACATGGATCGGCTGATGATCCAATCTTAAATTAGCGCATTTGACCCCGGCGCCGAGGTTGGCCCCATTGCCTAAGATCGAGTCGCCGACATAGTTAAAATGAGCGGCGGACGCGCGATTGAAAAAGATCGAATGTTTGACTTCTGTGTCATGCCCGACCACGCACTCATCACCGATGAGAACATCCCCGCGGATGTACGCCCCATGCCGGATCACAGAGCTGCTGCCGATGATGCAAGGCCCTTGAATAAATGCCCCAGGCTCGACTACCGTCCCAGGTCCGATAGAGATGAGGGAAGGATTGATCAGATGAGCGGACGCAGGAATCTCTACTTGGATCTTCCCTAATTTTTGCGCTTTCAGATACTCATGGAGACGGATCAATGCTTGCCAAGGGTACTCGCATCCATCAAATAGCGCCGTATGGAGATATCCCTCTAGAGAAAAAAATTGAGCCAAGGTTAGCATCGCAGACATACACTTTTCTCCTTTGAAAACGCCATTCTATAGATCACTGGCTTATTTGGAGAGAAAAAAAATGATTACATGTATATAGATTAATCTCTTCTTCATCTTAAGCTGTGGAATTGTCGACAAGTCATCCCGATCTATAGAGAAAAAAGAGTGTTCACAACTTGTCAAAATGACCGGTGATAAGTGGGGGGTTTTAGACAATCTTCAATCGATCGACAGACTTTAGCAACAATGACCGACAGAGTTTTCCACATACATCTTAGCTTGCAATCTTTAGTTCATCTGCGGCATCAACAACTAGAGGGTGAATTTTCTTTACTTTTTGATTTTTAGAGAGTTGTTTAAGACTTAGTTCCTTGTAAAGGGCGCGAAATTCATTATCTTTCGCTTTAAGATGATCAAGAATGTGTAATCGAATGCAAAGCTCTAAAGAAGGGGAAATCTTGTTTTTACTCGTTTCCCATTTCTGGACTGCGACATGGCTAACTCCAAATATTTTCCCAAAGTCTGCCATAGACATCTCTAAATAGGATCGAATAAAGTGTAATTCGTCACCAGTTAAAGGAGTTGGTTTGTGGGCAAGCGCTTCCAATACGACTAACATTAATTTGTTCATATTTATATCAATACACCATTCACCATGTATTTTTTTCATGGGAACATTAATTAATTTTATTGGGAAACCAAGCCCTCTGTAACTAAGTGATTTTATTTTCTTTGTGATTTTCATGTTTTTATTCTAATTACTGTGATGATCAACATTTTTTCTTCAAATGCCACAATTACTCTTAAGTCAACTCCGTCGACTGTCTTACCCCTAACTGCATATTTCCATATTTGTCTCTTGATATCAAAAAAGTCCTTTTCTTTCTCATGCCTACCATTTTTGAGCACATGCAAAATATGAGGTAAATGAATTTGGCGTTCGTCTTTGCGCAAAATTGCGTGTCTCACTAATACATAGCTACCTTCATGAACATGCTCTTTAACCCGTTGGAGTAGGGCGATCTCGATCTTCTTCGAGGGCATTAACAACTCATATTGATACAAGGTATTGTAACTTAGTTACACTATTAAATTCAATGTTAAATTTAAGATACTGGAAACAAACAGATTAGTACTGTAAAAGAAATCTGGGTGAGAGGATTCGAACCTCCGACCCCAAGCACCCCATGCTTGTGCGCTAGCCAAGCTGCGCTACACCCAGATAGTTTATACAGTTGATAGACCTTCGAATTGGAATTCGGCGCGTTTAAATTCTTTGACGCCGATACGGGCGCATTCCTCGATGATTTTTTCTAATACATCGCCCGGATGGACCTCTGCGGCAGAGATGTCCACAGTAATGGAGGCAGAGAAGTTCACGCCGCCCTTGATGCCTTTAACTTTGAAATTGGCATAGATGGCATCTTTCTTTTTAGAAATATTTTTAAAACGAATGAGATTATTTTCTGCGAGGTCTTTCATAACATGCCTTCAATTAAAGGAAAAATCCTAGGTGGCTTTGCGTTTTTAGTCAAGAATATGGTAATTTTTTTCACTGATATTGATTGGAGGAAGATATGAATATGAAACTCGAGGCGAGCTGGCATGAACAGCTCAAAGGGGAA
>JASHWX010000212.1 GCA_030043815.1 Candidatus Rhabdochlamydia sp. | reverse complement strand
CAATTACCGGCTGCTTTCTAGAATTCAAGCGATCTGGATCGCGTCTTTATAGCTATATGTTCACTCGTTGCTCAACGATAGTGGGCGGTTACCGGATTTATGTAGGCTCCACATTCGACGGCCTCGACGTCGGCGACAGCCACACAACATCAGGTTCCGGGGTCGGGGTCTTGCGGGAGATATAAGTTGAGTATTGTGAGACCGTTGCATAAGTGATCATGCTTGTTAAAAACGCCCATTTCGCGATCTTTCGATTCTCGCTCGCCCCCTATGGGGCGTCCCGCATATGCGGGCTCGCTCGAATTCGAAATCTCATCAAAATGGGCTGTTTTTTCCAAGCATGCTGACTTATGCAACGGTCTCATTGTGACAACTTAGAACAAAATCGGACGGCTTAAAGTCTCTTGATAGGCGATCGATACTTCCGTCAATGCTTGAAGCGCTTGCAATTGATCGCTGATGATCTTTAATGCCAATTCAGGTGAATTGCACTCGCTGGAAAGGTGCGCCAAATGGATATGCTTTAATCCAGGATGGAAGATCTTCTCGATCAATTTTGCGCACTCGCCATTGGAAAGATGCCCCTGCCGGCTCAATACCCGGTCTTTGTAAGTTTGGGGACGTTTACAAGCGTGCACCATCGAAGGCTCATGATTGGCCTCCACGTAAAGATAATCGCAGCCATTCAATTGCTTTGCAACGAGCGACGTGACAAATCCAATGTCAGCGCAAAATCCGAGCTTCAATCCTCCCCATCGCATCGTAAAAGCGACAGGGTCGACAGCATCGTGCTGAATGCTGAAGGGATGTACTTCGAGGTCCCCGTACTCAAACGTCTCGCCGGTGGAAAAGATCTTGAATTTAGGGCACTCGCTAAAGACAGAATAGATCGCTTTGGCTGTGTCGCTGTTGGAAAAGATCGGAATCCCCATGCGGCAGCCCAAGACATCGAGCGACTTGATGTGATCGGTGTGTTCGTGAGTGACGAGCACGGCATCGATCTCTTCAAGAGCCACGCCGATCTCATTCAACCGTTCGCGGATCGTACGGACGCTGATGCCTGCATCGATCAAGATTTTGACCGTGGGCGTCCCCACATAAATGCAGTTGCCTTTAGAGCCCGATGCAAGAGGACAAAATCCAATCATGCCACACAAATTACCTAAAAAAAATAAAGAAAACAATGTCGAAAAAAATTCTACAAGCGTACATTTCAGTTGTAAAGGAGGCATGCTTATGCGTCTCATTCTCGCTTCTCTTTGCTTCATTGTGTTTCATGCGCATGCAGATCTGACGAGATATCTTCTTCCCCACCCTTATGATCCTGGGCAGAAGATCGAAGTGGTGGCAGAGGCGCCGCAAGGCAAACAGACATTTCCTCTCCTCGTATTCCTCCACGGTGTGAGCATGCCCAAAGGAGCCGCCGACTTTTCTAAGGAAGTCTTTCAATTTTGGCTTGCAAAAGGAATCGGCGTCGCGGCGATCTCATTGCCAGGATTTGGCTCAAGCGATGGGCCTCGGGATTTTTGCGGTGCCTTCACAATGGCGGCATTGAATAAAGCCATCGATTTTATCTCTGAAGAATTGTATCCCACCCGCATTGGCCTTGTAGGTTTTGGCATCGGCGGAATGGCCTCATCCCTGCTCGCCAATCAAAGAAGCGATCTATGCTGCGTCGTCAGCGCCAATGGAGGCTATGACCTCAGCCGATTATTAAAAAAAGAGGACCCTTTCCGAGCGATTTTAGAAAAACACAAATACATCATTGAATTTTCCAAAGAAGAAGTGGAAATCCGCTCCCCGCTCGAGGTAGCCAATGCAATCAATTCCCCTCTATTTCTCATCCATCGCAAACTCAACTCGCTTGTCCCCCAAGAAGAAGTGACACGCTTTTCTAACGCCGTAAACCAAGCAGGGGGCGATTGCACCCTGTGCTTTCTTGAGGGCGGAGATCTCGACACGAAGATCTCGCATCAAGAAGTCGTCGATGAAGCCGGGGAATGGATCGAGCAACATTTAGTGCCGGAACACATAAAGTCAAGTCGCTAACTTTTAACGATTAAAAAATATTTTCCACTATCATTTTGATTGTCACAATGATAGCACCTTTGACAATGAAAAACTGATGACAAATTAAAGCCAATAATGTATAATTTATTACATAAAACATAATATTTAATATGAAGGAAAACACATGTCAGTTACACGCCCAATAAGTAATCAAGGACCACTATTTCAAATTGAATTTGATAAGAAACCAGAGATTTTTCGAAGAATTCCAAGGGACATCTTTGCTAAAATCATTTCTTACCTTACCCCCACTCAAGCAAAGGCGTTTTTTCTTACATGCAAATCAGCTGCAAATCTGTCCAGAAATTCAGAATTTTGGGCCAATTTAGTGAGAAATCATTTCCCCAATTCAAAAGTCAATTCCCAAGATAATCGAGTCGTCTACTATAGAGAAGCTTCTACTCCTATTAAATTAGAGCATATTAAAGATGGAAAATTTTTGGCTTTTTATTCACAATCTTTCCCCTGGGATTACCCAGTAGAAATGGGACAAATACTCGATTGTGCTGCAAAGCGATTCGTCGAAAATAAGACGCATTTGGTCGAATTTGATTTTGATCGTCATTCCCTTGCTTCTTTCCCACCCTTTCTATGGTTTCAAAATAAAAAAACAAATCAATTCACTCAGGTAGAAAGTCCCCATGGAAACGAAAGAAACGTAATATTAACGATCCAAGGTGACAATTTATTTACCGCTGCAACGGAATATTCGATAGATGATGGAACCTATAAGCATGTGGTTTGCATTTGGAATTTAGATTCTCCTACAACTAACAAACGCTTTGAATTTTCTTCTGACTTATTTTTTCCGTTCGAAGGTTATCGAATACCTTGCATATCATCTCTTCATGCAGAAGAAAACATTATATTCTTTGGGCTTACTGATGGAATTGTATACTATTTTAAAACAGATGACGCAGAGCTAAAATTACTACAAGAACCTTCAGAAATAAGCAGATATACACGGAGCACTTTAATCATTAAAAAAATAAACGATCTTCTCATTACTGTTGCATCATATGGGCTAAAGCTCTGGAACCTCCCCGATTTGACTTGCCTGCAAATACTTGACGAGCCATTTGGTGTTGTTGGTTTTGATAGATGTATGGCATTTTGTCCAGTGACTCGTCTAGTTTTTATCGCTTCAGGGAGCACTATTAGCTGTTGGAGATTAACACCCAATAGAGAATTAATGTTTGTTAATAACATTCCTCGTTCCGAACATGTCCAGCATATGGATATCATTGATGATCGCCTTGTTGTGGCATTTACTATACATGGTCCATTAGTTGACAAAAGAAGGGAAATGACTTTTGATTTTTGTGCAAAAAAGGATAACTCTTTATTAGACTTGGCTAATGAATTTAA
>JASHWX010000211.1 GCA_030043815.1 Candidatus Rhabdochlamydia sp. | reverse complement strand
AACCACAGAGGGGAATTTTCAAATTACTCTCTGTGGTTTTCCCAGCTCTGTGGTAAAATTCAAACATTTACGCAACAGAGCCGCTTTCAACTGAAAATTTGGTTTTTTGAGCTGTGGGAAAGCCCCCGGTTTGACGCACGCAAAAAACTATACTGCGACCGTTCAAAAAGTGTGAAAAATGCCAAGGAGGCGCCGTGAATTTGAACCAGGCGAAGCCGGCGCCGAAGCAGCTCAACTTGAATAAGTTGAGCGATGCAGGCGGGTTCAAATTCACTGGCTGTCCGACGCTGGCAGATTCACACTTTTTGAGCGGGAGCAGTATAAATTTCAGATTGATTGAGTACAAGGTCGACCCAACTTAAACATTAATAACTTTTCTATCGATGCGAGCGAAGTGGGCATTGCGGCCGAGCTCGTCTTCGATTTCGAGAAGGCGATTGTACTTGGCGACGCGATCGCTGCGGGAGAGGGAGCCTGTTTTGATTTGTCCGGCGGAAGTGGCCACGCAGAGGTCGGAAATGGTTGTATCTTCGGTTTCGCCGGAGCGGTGGGAAATGATTGTCGCGTAGCCGTGTTTTTTGGCCAGCGCGATGGTGTCGAGCGTTTCTGTCAGAGTGCCGATCTGATTGACTTTGATCAAAATGGCGTTGGCGACCTTTTCATCGATGCCGCGCTGTAAGAATTGAGGATTAGTGACAAAGATATCATCGCCGACGAGTTGGAGAGATCCAAGGCGTTGTGTGAGCGCTTCCCATCCTTTCCAATCGTTTTGATCGAGTCCATCTTCAATGGAGTCGATCGGATATTTAGAGGAGAGTTTTTCGAGATAGTCGATCTGGTCTGAGGCGCTGCGCGATAAGAAACGTTCGTTCGCTTCCTTTTTCTTTTTTTCAATATATGTGCGTTTATCAGGATCGTAAAACTCAGATGCGGCGCAGTCGAGGGCGATGGTGATATCGCCATCGGTTTTGAAGCCGGCCTTTTCAATGGCTTGGCAAATGAAGTCGAGCGCGGCTTCGTTGGAGGGCAATCGGGGTGCAAAGCCTCCTTCATCGCCAACGGACGTGGTAAAATGTTGGGCTTTGAGAAGCTTTTTTAAGGTGTGGAATATTTCGCATCCCCAGCGGAGGGCTTCGCGGAAATTCGGAGCGCCGACAGGGCGGATCATGAATTCCTGAAAATCGAGGAGGTTGTCAGCGTGAGCGCCTCCATTGAGTATGTTCATCATGGGGATAGGGAGCTGGGATGCTTCTTGTCCGCCTAAGTAGCGATAGAGAGGAAGATTTTTGGAGGAGGAGGCGGCCCTGGCAACGGCAAGGGAAGCGCCGAGAATGGCGTTGGCGCCAAAATGGGCTTTGTTCGGCGTCCCATCCGTTTGGATCATGAGATGGTCGATGGCTGCTTGGTCGAAGAGGTCTTTTCCGATGAGCAGCTTGGCAAGCGGCCCGTTGACATTGGCGACAGCTTTCAGCACGCCTTTGCCCAAATACCGTTTGGGATCGCCATCGCGCAATTCGACCGCTTCATGTTCGCCGGTGGAAGCGCCGGAGGGTACAGCAGCTTTTCCGGCATGTCCGTCAGAGGTGCGCGCAATCACTTCTAGCGTCGGATTTCCGCGTGAATCGAGAATTTCAATGGCGTGCAAGGATTGAATTTTTGTCATCGTTGGCAATGCTCTTCAGATAAAGACGACATTAAAGCACAGTAGGATGCAAATCGCAAGGATGAAATTTTTTCTTCCTCGACAGCTTTTTTCACGGCGCAATCAGGTTCGTTCAGATGGGCGCAATCGAGATATTTGCATTGTCCGCTAACGGCAAAAATTTCGGGAAAGTAAGCGGCCACTTCATCGGTTTGAAAGTCCCAAAGCCCAAAGCTCTTGATCCCTGGGGTGTCGACGCAAAATCCTCCCCCTTTCAAAGGGACCAATTGGGTTGTGGTGGTGGTGTGGGATCCCTTTTTGGTGCGCATGACCATCTCGCCTGTGGCTAATTGTGTTCCGGTGACGCTGTTGATCAATGATGTTTTTCCGACGCCGGATTGTCCTGAGAACACCGAGGTTTTTCCTTGCATCACTTTTTTAAGCGCGTCAATTCCTTCTCCAGTTGTTGCGCTGATTGTCAGCACGGTAAAATGCAGAGAGCGATAGACATTGACAAATTCATCAAAGAGGGTTTGTTCTTCAGGGGAAGAAGGGAGCAAATCGATCTTGTTGATCACAAGGATCGGGATCATGTTGCCCTTTTGAGCAGCGATGATGTACCTATCGATCAAAGAGAATTTCAATGAGGGCAAAACGACAGATGCGGTGATGAGGACCTGATCAATGTTGACCGCAATGAGCTGCTCTTTGTTGCGCGAAAGGTTATCTGCTCGCGACAAGAAGGAATACCGCTCTTCGATTTGAGCAATGACCCCTTTTTCTTCAAATCGCACAAAATCGCCTACCGCGACGAGGTTTTTAATGCGATTTTTGTCTTGTTTAAGGGACCCTTTAAGCGTGCAGAGATATTCTCGATCATCGTTTGCGACAAGGATTCCTTCCGGCATGATAGCGAGAACGCGCCCTCTTTTGAGATCGCTGTTTTCTTCATCTTTAACTTGCTTTTTGAGCTGGTCTTGGTCGGTTTTTTTGAATTTCGATCGGTCTTTATTTGAAGCGAATTTTCGCTCCTTGCGGAATTCTTTCCGATCATCTTGAGAATGATACTCTTCTTCGTATCTCCAAAACTCGTTCATCCTAAATTCCTCGGAGTTGATGCATCAAGACGGCCCCAGCTGCCGCGACATTGAGCGATTCCATCGGGCCGATCATAGGAATGGCGATCATCGCTGCTTTTTTCTTCAGTTCATCGCATAAGCCATGCGCTTCATTGCCAAGCGCGAGCGCGATGGGGCCCCGTATGGACATTTTGTGGACATCTTCTCCTCTTACGTCGGCGGCAAGCAAAGTATAGGGCCTTAAGAGATCCATGAGTTCCTCTACAGAGCCTCTCTTCCACGGCAGTCGGAATGTGGCGCCTTTTGCAGCGCGAATGGCTTTTTCGTTGTAGGGATCGGTGCTTCCTGTTGTGATGAAAGCAGCGTTCCATCCCAGTCCAAGCGCAGTTCGCAGAAGCGTGCCGAGATTGCCGGGGTCCGAGATGCCATCGAGGATGAGGAGGGATCGGGCTGAGGAGACATCTTGAGGTTCGGGCATATCGATTTCTACAGCGATCGGTTCGGGATTTTCTAGTCCCGTCGCTTTTTTTAAGATCGATTCAGAGACTAAAATGCACTGCTCGGTTTTAAGCGGAAAGGGGGGTGTAAAATGATTTTTCACAATGAGGGTGCGGAAAGTGTAATCCGAGGAAAGTTCTTGGATGAGTTTTAAACCGCTGATGATCAATCGCTTGGATTTGTAGCGATACTCGCGGTCCTCGCGCAGTTTAACAAAATGCTTTACAAGGGGATGTTGTACGCTTGTCAGGGCCTTCATCATGACCCCTCTATGATGCCAGAAAGTGCATTCTCCAGCAATTCACATTTTTGTTGTAAAATATCCCGTTCTTTTCTTAACCTGCTCCCCAATTGCGAGGCCTACATCGATCGCAGTTAAGGAATGGGCATGAGTTCTGTAAATAGATCCAGCTCGCATTCGAATCCACTTTCTCTTTCTCATTTTCGTCTACAAACTCTTCAATTAAGGAGATATTTTATGGCAACACAAGTAACCTCGGAACCAAAATTTCGCGGCGCAGAGCAACAACTGAGTCTGTCCGTTGCTCGGAAGGATAACTTTCTCGATTGGTATCGCTGCGTACTTAAAGAAGCAGATCTTGCTGAAAACTCTGCAGTCAGCGGATGCATGGTGATGAAACCGCTTGGCAATGGCATTTGGGAGAGGGCCAAAAAAGAATTAGATAAGCGTTTTCAAGAAGGAAAATGCTGTCAGAATTACTACTTCCCTATTTTCATTCCTGTGAAATTCTTTGAAAAGGAAGCCACTCACGTCAAAGGGTTCGCCAAGGAATGTGCAGTCGTGACGCATGGAAGAATGAAAGTCGATGAAAATGGAAAAATGATCCCTGATCCTGAAGCTAAAATGGCCGAGCCGCTAGTTGTAAGGCCAACATCTGAAACGATCATCGGCGATTCAATGAACAAGTGGGTCCAATCCTATCGAGATCTTCCTTTGCTGATCAACCAATGGGCTAACATCGTTCGCATGGAACACCGCACGACGCCATTTGTTCGCACGGCGGAATTCTTGTGGCAGGAAGGCCATTGCGTATTTCCCAATCAAGATGAAGCTGAGGAAAATGCCTTGAAGATGGCTCTCGTTTACCATCGATATATGGGAGAAGTGTGCGCCATGCCGACAATCCTCGGCGAAAAGTCTCCTGGCGAGCGTTTTGCGGGAGCAGATCGGACGTATTGTCTCGAAGCGATGGTGCAAGATGGCAAAGCGATCCAAGCAGGAACTTCCCACTACTTGGGCACGCATTTTGCAAAAGCCTCCGATATTCAATTCACGGATAAGGATGGCTTCAAAAAACTTGCGCATACGACTTCTTGGGGTGTCAGTACGCGATTGATCGGCGCTTTGATCATGATGCATTCGGATGACCAAGGGCTCCGCTTACCTCCTCGATTGGCCCCTGATCAAGTGGTGATTCTTCCTGCGGGAACAGCCTCTGTCGAAAGAAATCAGTATATTGAAAAAATCGCTGCGAGTTTCAAAGGTCAAAAGTATGCAGACCGAAATGTACGCGTTCATGTCGACGAGCGCAACCTCAATGCAGGAGAAAAAGGATGGGATTTGTGGAGAAAAGGCACTCCTATCCGTTTAGAAGTTGGGCCTCGCGAAGCACAATCGCAAACGGTAATGCTGTCGCGCCGCGATCGAGAGATGTCAGATAAAATGATCGTCAAAGTCGATGAGCTCGTTCCTACAGTCATCCAGCTGTTGGGAGCTATCCAAACGGGTTATTACAACAAGGCTATGGAATTTATGGAGAGCCACATCCGCACAGACATTAAAACGCTGGAAGAGATCAAAGACTTTTTCCGCTACCCTGAGAATATCGGATTTGTCCGAGCTAAGTGGTGCGGCAGAGAGGACACGGAAGAGATGCTCAAAGACTTGGGAGTGACCATCCGATGCCTTCCACGGGATCAAACTAAAACAGAGGGCAAGTGCGTTCTGACTGGAGAGCCTGCCACGATCGATGCCATCTTCGGCCGATCTTATTAATAACACAAATTTAAGTGGTGATCATGAGATCACCACTTTTGTTCTCGACTCTTATTTGTAAGAGGCATAAGATTTTTTAAGTTCTCAATTTATTTGAGGTAAAAAATGTTTGATCAAGTGCTCGCGATGAGTTTGTATTTTGCTCTTCTCGTAACAATCGGGTTTTGCACCCGGAAGAAAAATCAAACGGATAAAGATTTTAATCTAGGAAGCCGCAAGCTCAATTTTTGGGTCACGGCCATCTCTGCGCATGCAGACGACATGAGTTCTTGGCTCTTCATGGCGTTCCCCATGGCCATCTTCGTCTCAGGCCCTTATAAGTTGTGGGTCGGGATCGGCCTTATCGTCGGAATGTTTTTTAATTGGCATGTTGTTGCGCCGCGTTTGAGAAAAGCGACTGAACAATATGACACCTGTACAATTTCCACTTTCTTTGAAAGACGTTTCGCGGACAAATCGGGCATTATCCGCAATGTCAGCGCCATCATGATTCTCTTTTTCTTAACGTATTATTTTTCTGGAGGCCTTGTGGCGACGGGCCGTCTTTTCGAATCCCTTTTTGAAATCAATTATTACACTGGGATAACACTGGCATTGGCGATCATGGTCAGTTATGTGTTTGCTGGCGGATTTGTGTCGGTTGCTTGGACTGATTTCGCCCAAGGCATTTTTTTGCTCGGGATGATTATCCTTGTTCCCGTGATTGCTCTATTCAGCCTGGGCAGTTTTTCTCAAGTCCTTTCATCCATTCAGGCAAAAGAAGGGATTTCTGCTCTTTTTCCCGACTTTTCTTTTTTGACGCTATTTGCGATCTTTTCCCTTTCTGCGGGCTGGGGGCTCGGATATTTCGGACAACCCCACATTTTAACGAAGTTCATGGCGATCAAAAATGTCGGGGATTTGCGCAAATCGAAGTATTTGGGAATGACCTGGCAAGTACTCGCGCTCGCTAGCGCCGCGGCCGTTGGTTTTATTGGCATGGCCTTTTTTCCCGAAGGCCTCTCAAAACCCGAGCTTGTATTTGTCGAGATGACCAAATTGCTCTTTTTCCCTTTTCTCACAGCATTCATCATTTGTGGAATTTTTGCGGCGAACATGTCGACCATGGACGCACAGATCCTTGTCTGCGCCACTGTGCTGTCTGAAGATTTTTATAAGCGGATCTTTAATAAGAACGCGACATCCAAACAGGTCTTGAAGGCTTCCCGCGTCAGCGTCATCCTCTTTTCAGCGGTCTCTTTCTTTCTGGCCTATGGGCAAAGTGCGACAATCATGTCGATTGTCGAATATGCGTGGTCAGGCCTGGGAAGCGCCTTCGGCCCCCTCATGCTAACTGCCCTCTATTCAAAATCTGTTAACCGGTACGGAGCTATTGCTGGGATTGCAATCGGCGGGCTTGTCTCTGCACTATGGCCGACATTAAATCCTTATGTGACTCGCATTGAAATTATTCCTATGATCCCAGGATTTTCCTTAAGCTTGGGATCTATTTTCCTCGTTTCCAAGTTGACAAAAGCTAAAGAACCGATCCCTGAAAGGGTATTAATATGATGATAAAAGAGCAATCCGATACAATTTCACAGGCTAAAAGCCATGTAGATGAAATCAAAAAAGCCCCTTTTTCTTTAGAAGAGTTTCGAGACAGGGCGATTCAGCTTGCTTCTCTTTTGTTGCAAGAAGGCACCCGTGTACAAACGCCATCCGAACGACAGCGGCAAGAACAAATCGCGCAAATGGTATCGGACCCAATGGGCAAAACATTCACCTCGATCATGGCAGACCAATGCTTTCGAGCAAAAAGCCACTCGCGCGTTGCCGATCAGCTCGTCTTTTTGTTGAACAAGTTTGGAATCCCGCGCTACCTCTCTCCTTTCAAGAGGTTGCAAATGAAATTGTTTCAATGGATGGGCAAGCCCCTTTCCGCGATCACTGTCCCTGCGATGACATTCTTGATGAGAAAAGAAACAGAGGCGGTCATCCTTCCCGGAGAGGGGCAAAAATTGGGTCAGCATATTCAACGGCGCCATCAAGAGGGTGTGAGGATTAACCTCAATCACCTTGGGGAAGCCATATTGGGCGAAAAAGAAGCTAAGCGACGGCTGCAAGTCTATGTTGAAGACCTGGCAAATCCACAAGTCGAATACATTTCGATTAAAATTTCCACCATCTTCAGCCAAATCAATCTTTTGGCTTGGAATGAAACATTGGAGATTCTCGCAGAACGTCTTCGCAAACTTTATCGAGCAGCAAAAAACAACGTGCATGTCCGGCCCGATGGAACCCGGGTTCAAAAATTTGTCAATCTCGACATGGAAGAGTACCGCGACTTGGGGCTGACGGTAGAGTTGTTTAAAAAAGTGCTGGATGAAGAAGAATTTAAGGACTTCTCGGCCGGCATCGTTCTTCAGGCTTATCTTCCCGATTCCTATTCGATCCAAAAAGAGCTGACTTCTTGGGCCATTGATCGCTGCAAGCGCGGAGGAGCCCCGATTAAAATCCGAATCGTCAAAGGCGCTAATCTCTGCATGGAAAAAGTGGAGGCATCTCTTAAGGGATGGCCCCAGGCCCCCTATGATAGAAAAATTGATGTCGATGCCAATTATAAACGGATGCTTCTGTTCGGATGTGAGAAAGAGAGAGCGCGCGCTGTCCATTTGGGAATTGCCAGCCACAATCTTTTTGATATCGCGTTCGGCCTGCTGCTCCGCTCCTATCACGGCCTAGAAAAGGAGATCTGTTTTGAAATGCTCGAAGGGATGGCCATTCATTTAAGCCGCGTTGTGCAAAAGCTGTCCGGAGATATCCTCTTATATTGTCCTTCTGCAAAGAAACATGAGTTCCAAAATGCTGTCGCTTATTTGATTCGACGCCTTGATGAAAACACGGCATCGGATAATTTCTTAAGGCATGCCTTCCAACTTGAAGAGAAATCTCCTTCATGGGAACAGCAAGTCGCTTTGTTTAAAATGGCCTTCGATGCCATTCCTCATGCCGGCGCATCGCCAAGGCGAGATCAAAATCGCCTTGCTGAGCCGATCATGCCTCCTGTTGATTCTCCATTCAATAATGAGCCCGACACTGACTTTTCCCTTCCCCAGAATCGCACCTGGGCGCATAGAGTGGTCGAATCATGGCGCCATCAGCAACTTTTCTCCATCCCGATCATTGTCGGAGGCAAGGAAATTTTATTGCCGGAAGGAAAGGGCGTCGACCCTTCTTTGCCAGGAAAAATATTATATAACTACACGATGGCAGCACATGAACATGTTGCATTAGCATTGAAGACTGCTGAAGAAGAGCTTAAGAATTGGGGAGCCACTTCGGTCTCTCACCGTTCGCATTTGATGGCCCGTGTCGCTCAAGGCATGCGGAAGAGACGGGGAGAGTTGATCGGCGCAATGATCGCCGATGGAGGAAAAACTTTTGCTGAGGCTGACGTGGAAGTGTCAGAAGCCATCGACATGGCCGAATTCTACCGCCGCTCAAGAGAAGAGCTTGAGGCCCATCGAGACATCAAATGGGGCCCCAAGGGGATCATTGTCGTCGTCCCCCCATGGAATTTCCCTTATGCGATCCCCGCTGGCGGGATCATTGCCGCACTGATGGCCGGAAATCCAGTGATTTTTAAACCCTCTCGGGAAACAGTACTCATCGCTTGGCTGCTGGCAAACATTTTTTGGGATGCCGGCATTCCAAAAACAGCGCTGCAATTTTTAACCGGCTCATCCTCTGTCATCGGCAATCCGCTCATCCAAGATCCTCGGGTCAAAGGCGTTGTCTTAACAGGATCTACCGATACTGCAAAACAAATGCTAAAAAGCCGCCCCAACTTGCACCTCATGGCAGAGACAGGCGGGAAAAATAGCATCATCGTCACAAACATCGCCGATAAAGACCTCGCCATCAAAGATGTTGTCCATTCAGCATTTGGGCATGCGGGGCAAAAATGCAGCGCCTGCAGCCTGCTCATTCTCGAAAAAGAAGTTTATAACGATCCCCATTTTAAAGAACAGCTGCTCGATGCGGCTTCCAGCCTCGCCGTCGGTCCGGCATGGAACCTCGCAACAAAAGTCAATCCGTTGATCCATGCTCCAGAAAAAGATTTGATGCGCGCTTTGACGACCTTAGGCGAAGGGGAATCCTGGCTGCTTCAACCGAAACAAGATCCCAACAATCCCCATCTTTGGAGCCCCGGCATTAAATGGGGCGTGAAAGAAGGAAGTTATACCCATTTGACGGAGTTTTTCGGTCCTGTCCTCGGTGTGATGTGTGCAGATCATTTAGATCACGCCATCCGCCTTGCCAATGGCACGCGCTATGGGCTCACTTCAGGACTTCATAGCCTCGACGAGCGCGAGCATGCGCAGTGGCTTGCAAAAATTGAAGCGGGCAATTGCTACATCAATCGCAGCATCACGGGAGCCATTGTTCGTCGGCAGCCTTTCGGCGGGTGCAAAGAAAGCTGCTTCGGCCCAGGCGCTAAAGCCGGAGGTCCAAACTATCTGATTCAACTCATGCGTGCAGAACAACTTTCCCCTCCAGAAAAAACAAGTTCCATCGATTCCATCCTTCTGCCTTTAGAAAATCATCTCAAAACGGCTTTTCCGAACCTGCTCGCCCCTTGGAAAGCCAGCGTAGGGAGCTACGCATACTGGGCTAAAGAATATCAAAAAGACCAAGACCCGAGCGGCATTTTGGGACAAGATAATTTCTTGCGCTATGTCCCTCATAAAGGAAATATTTTGCGTTTCCAATCCCACGACTCGCTCTTACACTTGGGACTTATCTCTGCTGCAGCAGTGATTTGCAAGGCCCCCCTTCAAATCAGCTCCGCTGAGGCGATCCAATGGCCCAAACTTCCGGGCCTCGAGCTTGTTCAAGAAACCGATGAGCAGCTCCTTGCGAGGGTCCGCGACGCTAAAATCAAGAGGCTGCGTTTCATCACGCCTCCTTCTGAAGCCATTTATCGAGCAGCTGCAGAATCCGTTTGCTATGTGAGCCACAGCCCGCCTTTGGCCAATGGCCGCATTGAACTTCTCCATTTCTTACGAGAGGCCGCGATCAGCATTGATTACCACCGTTACGGCAATTTAGGGGAAAGAGAAGCCAACTTAAAATGAAGCAAAAAAAAAGAAATACTTTATATCTCACTCTTCTTTCGTTCATGCCATTATTGCTCATGGCAGGGGGATTGTTTTTTTGCTGCCGCAGCACGGGATTTAGCATCGATAAGATCTCATCCAATCTCAGCTACAATGAAGTGTGGGAGACGACCCCGCTCACTCAGCGGGAGCAAGAGCACCTGCTGCAGGAGGTCCTTTCCCAGACCTATTATTACCTCGCTTCTGGCAACCAATGCTATGCCTTCATTAGCGATGATCGGCAATATGTTTTGAAATTTTTTAAAATGCAGAATCTATTTCCTAAAAATTGGCTGAAAGGGCTGCCGCTCTCTTTATTACAGCGATTAGGATTCATCAATGAAGAAAACAATCTTCTATTTTCTGAACGTATTTTTGCCTGTTATAAAGATGCTTATGAATCTCTGCCCGAATTGACAGGTTTGCTCTACATCCATTTTAATAAGACCCGAGATTTGAAATCGAAAGTGAAACTGATCGACAATAAGGGCAAAAAATACCTTCTCGATTTAGACAGAGTCGAGTTTGTCGTCCAGCGGCGCGCGCAAAAAATATTTGAATATTTGGGAGACTTGCATCGCGCTGAGAAGGATGATGAGCTCAAGTCGGCGATAAGCTCTTTTTTAAAGCTCATCGCATTGCGCTGCGAAAAAGGTTTTGCCGATCAAGATTTAAAGATCCGCAATAACTTTGGGTTTGTCGGCAATGCGGCCATTCAAATCGACTGCGCCACGCTGACACGGGACAGCTCAATGAAATATCCTTTGAATTTCCGCCAGGAAGTGATGCAGGTCGCAGAATGCCTTGATGGTTGGGCCCGCGACTACCGCCCTGAATTGACTTTGTACATTCAAGAGGAAGCCCAGCGCATCATCAATGATTCATTCTAGAGTTTTGCAACTGGCTCTCTAGAATGATTCAGGCATTGTTGGAAGTGATCGGTGAGGGCGGGATAATTGCTCTCAAGCCAGACCCTAAAGCTGTTTGTGATGCTGGCCACTTCGGCCTTGTAATCGGGCCGGGATGGGTCGATGCGGAGTTTGCCGACATCGATCTGAACGGCGATATCATCGATGAGCCCAAAATTTTTGCGCAAGATTGGATCGTTGTCGACGACTCCTTTTTTCCCAAGAAAATCGATCAGCGAAAAGACGGAGGTGATGATGTTTTTGGCTGACTCTACGTCGCCGTCGTGCATGAGTTCAGCGATGCGCGAATAGATGAGTTGGGCGCGTTTTTGAAGGTAAAAGGCCTTTTTTCCGATGTCGAAGACATGGCGGGTTCCGTTTCGGTCGAAAAAGGTCACTTTTTTGCTCAAAGTATTCGAATCTTGGAGATGGACGTAAATCAATCCCGATTCTTTTTTTAATTCGGTATATGCCGTTTTTAAAGCATTGAATGTGGTGACGTATTTCTTTTCTTTGAAGAGACGCTCTTGATAATAGGGATTGAATGAGAAGGGGATGTAAGCAAGCCAGGTATGGGTTTCCAGTTTTTGCTGCTTAAGGAATTTTAAAATGTACTTCTTGTCTTCGGAAATAAAGACATAGGATTGGGATCCTTTATTGTAATAGGTGAATTTCTGACTTAAAATTTGATCGATTGCTTTTTGCTCCTCTAAAGAGAGGGGCGGGGTGTCCCATGGGCAAGAGTCTTTACAAACAGGGGTGATTTTGTCGAAGGCAAAATGGGAAGATCTTTTATGCACGAATCGGTCGATCCCTAAAAATAGGGATATAAAGAATAGAAAAAACGCTATGCCAATATATAATCGCTTGATCATGGATTGGCAGTATTCCATAGAGGCGATTTTTTGAGAAAATGAATTATTTCATCTGGATTTTCGATATCTTGATTCACGCTGATCCGTTCAGCTTCTTTGAGGAGAAGCCCCATCTGCTTTCCAGGCGGGATGCCTGCTTTCATCAGATGTTCCGATCGCACGATAGGATTTTGTGTTTGAATGCGCTTGATTGCCCTCTCTAAATTTTTTTTTCTTTGATCATGTGCTTCTAAATAGCTATGCCGAATTTCTAGCGGGAGATGGGCAGCGGCGATGCCGATGCAGTGTTCTGAATGGGGATTGGCGTAAAACTGGGCCCATTCGATGTTTTCGAGTTTAGATAGCCACTCTTCGGGCATGGCGAGCATTTGCCTGCCTTGATAGAAGTAGCGCACAATTTCCCGCTCGGCGCGGGAGAGTTTGAGATAGTCGCACAGCAAGATGAGATCGTCAAGAGACTGCCCTGGAAATAATTCGATGAGTTCTGCAATCGTGGGCGTGCCTTTTGGAAAAAAAGGGAAAGGTTTGAGAAGCGCTTGCATCTGCTCGGTGGAAATTTCTTTAAGGGAAGGAAAGATTGTCTGTAGCAAGTTTAACCTGTGCAAGGCATATAACCCGCGTTCGAAATGGGCAAATTGCGACATCTTTTTGAATTCTTGCCAGACACGTTCCATGGCAACCGCGGGAAAAAGGCTTGCCGCGTGAGCTAAAATGGCTTGGCGCGTTTCAATTTCGATGGGAAAATGAAAGCGCGTGGAGTAGCGGACGGCGCGGATCATTCTCAATCGGTCTTCTAAAAAGCGTTGATGGGGATCGCCGATAGCGCGGATGATCCCTTTTTTGAGATCTGCCTGTCCTTCGACAAAATCGTAGAGCTTTTCTTCCAGAGGATCCCAAAACATCCCATTGATCGTAAAATCGCGCCGCTGCGAATCTTCTTCGGGGCTTGCAGGTTCGATGTTCGTGGGGCGCCTTCCATCGAGATAACCGCTTTCTTTGCGAAACGTGGCGACTTCAAATTGATGCCCTTGTTCAACGACAATGACGATGCCGAATGCCACGCCGACGGGAATGGTTTTAGGAAAGAGCGATTGAATTTGCTCGACAGAAGCAGAGGTGGCGATATCGATGTCGTCCGATGGATGCTTCATCAAAAAATCGCGCACCCATCCTCCGGCAAAATAGGCGATGTGGCCGGCATCGGCGAGCCTTTTAACGATGGATGTGGCAAAAGTGCGGGTAGGCATATGTTTTATTTCTCTATTAAGCTATCATGAAACTTCGTAGGTTTTCAATGTCCAATAAAATTCATGTCCTTTCAGAGCTGACGATCAACCAAATCGCTGCAGGCGAGGTGATTGAAAATCCTGCATCCGTGGTTAAAGAGCTCGTTGAAAATGCCATCGACGCCGGCTCATCGCAAATCCATGTCGAAATCCTTGGCGGCGGGTTTCAGAAGATCCATGTGAGCGATGATGGATGCGGCATGTCCTCCGATGATGCAGTCCT
>JASHWX010000210.1 GCA_030043815.1 Candidatus Rhabdochlamydia sp. | reverse complement strand
TATTGCCTTGCAAATCGAACAGAAGGTCGTATTCCTTCGCGCGCAGCTGTTTGACAAATGATCGGATTGCTTGCAGAGTCTTCCCGGAAGATGGAGCCTGCCTCCACTTAAATGTATTGATCTCGATGACGCTGTCGATCTGGGGATGAGCCTTCAAAAGAGGCGCGATGCCGCTCTCGACTACCCAATCGATCTGGCTCGTTGAAAATTTTGAACGCAAGTACTCTAAAGCGGGGAACGACTGAATCACATCCCCGATGGCTGAAGTTTTTACAATCAGAATCTTCACGTACAAAATTATAGCCAAATGAGACAAAAGCTGCTAAGGTTCAAAATAAGACTTAACAAAGGTCATTATGTTGAATAAGCAGCCCAAAGAGATGTATTTGTTCGCCCTGACTGAGATGTGTCAAAGGTTTGCGTTTTGGGGGACGGGCAATTTGCTCGTGCTTTATCTCGTGCAAAAGGAGGCTTTCACAGATGCTGTCGCTGAACAGATCTTTGGGATTTTTACCGGAGTTGCCTTCATCCTGCCCATTTTAGGGGGGTATATTGCAGATCGATTGAACTACCGCCTCCCTGTCATTTGGGGCATGCTGTTTACGGCTTTAGGGAGCTTTTTGATTGCAACTGGAGTAATCACACTGGTCTATGTAGGCCTAGCTCTTATTGCTGTCGGCGGGGCCATCTTCACACCGGGCATTTATGCTCTGCTGGGGACTTTATATCGGCAGCAGCACCATTTGCGCGATTCGGGCTTTACGATCTATTACGCATCGGTCAACATCGGCGTCTTTCTCGCGATGATCGTCTTGGGCGCGCTCGGGCAAGCAAAAAGCTGGAATTTAGCCTTTCTCGTCGCAGGCCTTGTACAATTGGTTGGAATGGTCCCATTCTATCAGTCGATGAAGAGCCTCAATGCCGGCAAACTGACGCAACAGCGCGTCGCTCCCAAAGCAACAGCACAACCTCCTTTGAACCGCCAGGAAAAAAGCCGCATCTTTGTGATCTGCATCCTCTCGTTCTTTTCGATCCTCTTCTGGATGGCCTACAACCAAGGCGGATCCTCCATGAACCTTTTCGCCTTGCGCTACACTGATCTCAATGCATTTGGGTTTAAAATGCCTCCTTCCTGGCTGCTCTCATCAGAAAGCTTGTACCTCGTCATTTTGGCAATTCCTCTGGCCAAGCTCTATCACTATCTCAGCCAAAGAAAGAAAGATCCAACGCCTCCTGCGAAATCCGTAATGAGCTTTTTTTCTATGGCGATCTGCTTTTTGATCATGACGATCGGCGCCTCGCAAATCCCACCGCTTGCTACCGGCGCAGCCATCAGCCCATTTTATCTTTTCTCTGCCTATCTCTTCATGGCGATCGGAGAAATGCTGATCTGCCCGATCGGCTTGTCGCTCATCACTCACCTCTCCCCTCACCGCTTCACGGCGTTTCTCGTCGGGGTCTGGTACGTGTGCATTGGCGCAGGCTTTTACTTGGGCGGGCTCATCGCTCCTCTGATGTCGAAACTGACGAATTTGAATGCCTTCTTCGGCATTTTTGTCGTCATTTCAGCGATATGCGGAATTATCTTGCTGCTGTTTGTCAAAAAGCTCAATAAAATGCGCCATCTAGAGTCTCTTTGAAATCAGAAGGGATAGGAGCGACGATATCCATCTTCTGTCCCGTCGATGGATGTTTAAATTGGATGCGGTACGCATGCAGCATGTTGCGTTGAGGATGGAACGTGCAGCAAAAACGCTTGCCGTACTGCACATCGCCTAAAATGGGATGCCCCATCCCGCTTAGATGAGCGCGGATCTGATGGGTCCTGCCCGTATAAGGCTCGCATTGCAAAAGGGAAGCTTGTTTGCCCCGCTTTAAGCATTTCCAACTCGTGATCGCGCGTTTGCCTTTTTTCGCGTCGACCGCCCTATAAATCGTCTGACCTTGGTAGCTGTGGATCTTCCCGAGCGCGTTATCAATGACCCCTTCATCTTGGGCCACCTTGCCATCGACGATCGCAAGGTAAATTTTGTGGACTTCCCTTTTTTTAAATAGAGCCTCCATCGCCTCTTGCATGCTTTGATTTTTGGCCAGGACCAGAACGCCGGAGGTCTCTTTATCGAGGCGATGGACAAGAAATTTCCCTTCAGAGACGACGCCGGACGGCTTATTGATGATGAGGAGATCTTTGTCTTCAAAAAGGACAGGTGTTTTCTCTTTCTTATACCGAAATCGGTTGAAATCTTCACTTTTGACTGCGCCATCATCTCCATCTTTGCAACTGTCTGCATCGCCCATGTGTTTACACATGGGCTGCTTCGACACCGGCTCTGCCTGTTGCAAACCTGGATCGCTGGCTTTGTCAAAAGTGAAGATTTCAACCGATTTCGGTATAGCCTCAAAAGGCTTGAGTTCTACGATGTCATTTTCTTTGAGAATATACGAAGAAAACGTCTCAATGCGCCGATTGACCGTGCAGCATTTGCCATCGATCGCGCGCTTGATCGCTTTGACAGAGGGCGCGTCACTACACTTGCCTCTTAAGAATTGCAACAGGCGCGTCCCCGCTTCTTGCTTGGAAACGCGCCAGCGCCTATTCATAATGCTCTAGAAATTCGATCAAAAGCCTTACCCCGAAGCCCGTCGCGCGGGTCGGATGGTAGCTTTTCGGCTCCGATAAATAGGCCGTTCCTGCGATATCGATATGCGCCCAGGGCATCCCTTTTTTGACGAATTGCTGGATGAAAATGGCGCCTTGACCGCTGCTGGCCTTGCGCGGCC
>JASHWX010000209.1 GCA_030043815.1 Candidatus Rhabdochlamydia sp. | reverse complement strand
CCTGGGTATTCAATCCCTAGAAGCCTTCGGCTTTAGCCGAGGGAGCTTTCACAAGTTTTAAGAAGTAGCTATGGACCCTATCAAAAATCCCTTTTCGCCAGGAGCAGGAGCTCCGCCTCCTGAACTAGTGTAGGAAGAGATTCGACGCTTGAGCAAGCGCGCATTTAACTTGGTCGAATAAAGCAAAAAAGGCCCGAAAAAAGCACTTGAGCCCTGTCAGAGCTTCTTTGATTAAAAAAGGGATGATCTACAGTCCAGCTTATGGTGAGATGGCCTTTACTGTGCCTCTATTTGATGAATTCATGATGAGAACAATGTCCTATAGTCTATGACAAATACATACCAGCTGCTCGACAGCGGCAATCAGCAAAAACTTGAGCGCTATGGGGAGTATTTCATCGTACGTCCTTGCTCTCAAGCCCTTTGGCGCCCTTCCCTTCCTCAAAAGGAATGGGACCGCGCCGATGCATTTTTTTCCCGCGAAGGGGGCAATGCCTGGAAAATGAAAAAAAAATTGCCTGAGAGCTGGGTCGTCGAGATCGAAGGGATTAGATTTAAAATTTCTCCTACTGACTTTGGCCATCTCGGCGTCTTTCCGGAACACAGCCTGTTATGGAAGGGGATGAAGGAGGCGATTGAACGAAGAAAAAATCCCCAAATCCTCAATCTGTTCGCGTATTCGGGCGGGGCGACTTTGGCGGCCGCTCAAGCAGGCGCGCATGTTTGCCATCTCGATGCGTCGAAAGGGATGGTTGCTTGGGCGCGTGAAAACGCGGCGCTGAACAATTTGATAACGGCGCCTATCCGCTGGATTGTCGACGACGTCGTCAAATTCTTAAAGCGAGAGATCAAGCGGAAGGTGCGTTATGATGGGATCATCGTCGATCCGCCGAGTTTTGGACGCGGCAGCCGCGGAGAGGTGTTTAAAATCGAGCGCGATGTCCATGAGATTTTGCAGCTGTGCAGAGAAGCGCTCACTGAAAATCCTCTCTTCCTGCTCTTTACCACCCATACGCCTGGCATGACGCCGCTTGTCATGGGCCCTTTGCTCAAGCAAAAGTTAGAGGGCTTGCGCGGCCATGTCCAAATGGGAGAGATGATCCTTCCCTCAACAACTGGAATTGCGATTCCTAGCGGAAGTTTTGCGAGGATGGATTTCTATGATTGAAAGCATTCAAAATCCCAAAGTTAAAAATGCTGTCAAGCTCGCCGATAGAAAAACGCGCAATGAAACGGGTTTATTTCTCATTGAAGGGTATCGGGAACTTAAGCGCGCAGTCGACAGCGGCGTTGTCATCCGCACCCTGTTTTTTTGCCCCAAACTCTTTTTAGGGACGAATGAAGATGCCCTGATCGAGCAAATCCAGAGCTCAGGCGCAGAAATCATTTGCTGCGCCGAAAATGTTTTTCATAAACTCTCTTATCGCGATCGGCCCGATGGGCTTGTCGCTATCGCCGTGCAAATGAAACGTCAACTGAGCGATCTCTTAGTGCGGAAAAATGACCCTTTTTTGGTGGTTGCAGAGGCCATTGAAAAACCGGGGAACCTCGGTACTATTTTGCGCTCGGCTGATGCGGCAGGCGTCGATGGGGTGATCGTCTGCGACCGGTGCACCGATATTTATAATCCCAATGTCGTGCGCGCCAGCGTCGGTACGCTGTTCACAATCCCTGTCGTGGAAGCGACAAGTGTCGAAACTCTTCGCTATCTTCGCCAAAGAAAGATTAAAGTCATTGCCGCAACACCATCTGCTAAAATGGAATTCACCGATGCCGATTTGACTGGAGGTGTCGCGATCGCAGTGGGTACGGAACAGATCGGTTTGTCCGAAGCGTGGATGCGAACGGCAGATGTCCAAGTGCGCATTCCGATGCACGGCGTTGCAGATTCCCTCAACGTCGCCACAGCGACCACATTGATTTTATATGAAGTTGTCAGACAAAGAAATTATATACTGCGATAATCATCTGCTGATTGTCATTAAACCTGCAGGCATGAGCACCCAGCCGCATGACGGTGAAGATATACACAGAGTGATTCAAAAGTTTGAATTTGGCAAAGACAGCGCCCAGAATTTGAGCCAGGCGAAGCCGATGCCGAAGCAGCGCCTGTGCAAGCACAGGTGCGATGCAGGCAGGTCTCAAAGTCTGGGATGCTGGCACAGCCAAAACCAACTTTCGAATCACGAGGTGTATAACCTTCAGGATCTAGCAAAAGCATGGATAAAGAAGGAATTTCAAAAGCCGGGGAATGTCTTTTTAGAACCTATCCACCGGCTCGACAAACCAGTGAGCGGACTTGTCCTCTTTGCCCGTACGAGCAAAGCCCTCTCCCGTCTTCAAGAAATGATGCGAGGCCGCCAAATCGAAAAGACCTATTATGCGTGGGTAGAAGGGGTGCTGCCACAAAAAGAAGGCACTTTAGAGCATTTTCTTATGCATGGCGATCACCATGCCTATGTCCATCCAAAAGGCAAGCTCGCGCGGCTGCATTATCGGCAAATTGCTCAAGAACATGGAAAAACTCATGTGGAAATTATCCTAGAAACGGGGCGCTACCATCAGATCCGCGCTCAGTTTCTAGAGATAGGCTGCCCGATCGTTGGCGATGCTAAGTATGGATCGAAAACGTTAGGAAGGATTGCCCTGCATCACGGCCGCCTCAGGTTCAATCATCCTGTGACTCATAAACAGCTGGATTTTCATAGCCAAATAGCGATTTTTCGCTGTAATAACGATAATCTGATTTACAGCAAGAGCAACTTGCAAAAAAGAACCTAAGGCAAACTTTCCCTTCAAGATAATACGTCGTTTCTTTATCGCAGAGTGGGAGCCACTGATGGATCTTGAATAGGGAGACCTTGCGATCAATGTATTTTTTGCGCAATTCGCATTCTTTTCCATTGAGATGATTTTTTAAAGCGGCCTCAATGAGTCCTTTCTCAGGCGCTAGACGAAATTGGGTCACCTCCGATAACCGATTGACGCACATGATTTCGAAGTAGAGGTTTGTAAAAAACAAATGTTTAGCAATCCCAAACTTTTTTTTGTAAATGTCGATGATCTTAATGAATTCTGTTGTCGCATTATCTCCCTCTTGGAAAAGCCGCTTTCGTTTCAATTGTGCATCAAGAAAACTACCGTGTGTGATGCTAGCATCCGTGCCATCGTAAAACGATCCTACACAATCATATAAAAATCTTTGTTCGTAGTTGAATTCAGCAGATGCCTCTTTGAATTTTTTATATGCATCTTTTGCAACCAAAATACCAAAAAGCGTTGATTGTTGCATCTTTACAGAAGCTGTTTGCATCTTATCCCAGAGTAGATTAAGCGTTCCATTATTCCCATTATTGCCGCGAATTTGTATGATTTTTTTTCTAAGTTGTTTTTCTGTTTTCGATAATTCGTAATTGAGGATTTTAAACTGTGCTTCTGAACTCGTATCGTTTGGAGGAAGCATCTCAATCTTAGGCCAAAGACGGCCAAATCTTCGTTTCCAAAGCGAATCACATGTTCTAGAAATGAAATGAAACTTCTTACAGACTCGCTCAAGCGCACAGATATCTTGGGCGTCCGTCACGAAGCTAAACACATCGATGAGCACATCATCGATCAGCATTCGGATGGGAGCGGGTTCCAAAGGGCGGTTCTCGGGAACTAATGCGGGCGGCGCTTCCCACACCCACTGATCTAATTTAGGAATTGTTTGAATCATAATAATTCATTATTGTTAATAATAATATTATACAATTAATTGAATATTTAATTCAATATAAAAATTATTTTAAAAGTTCTTTGTGGATCGGCTGGTTTTTCATCAATTTAAAGGCGATGAAAATGCCGAGGAGAGCTACACATCCGGAAAGAAAATTAATTCTGAAGAAAGCGTCTAGGAAGGCAATTTTGGAGGACTGGACGATGTAAGCTGTTTCGCTTGAAGGCAGCAAGTTGACCGCGTCTACTGCATGAGGTGCATGGGCGAGCAGACCTTCAAAGAGTTGAGGCGAAAGCTTTGAGGTGGAGGGATTGCTATGGAGATACTGGGTAAGCCGAGTGAGCTGCGTTGAAGAAAATACAGTTCCGAATACTGCGAGCCCAACGGTTGCGCTGAATTGGCGCAAAGTGGCATTGATGCCGGATGCGACGCCGCGTTTGTCAGGAGGTATTTCATTCATCATCGCGACGAAGCTGGGAGTGAAGATCAAGGGGGTGCCGATGCCAAATGGGATGAGCGCGGGGAGAAGGAGGAAGATATTTTCTTGGCGGTAAAAAGTTAAGAACCACGCAAATGCAAATACAACTAAAGAAAATCCCATCACGACGGGAAGGCGCGGCCCATATCGATCGACCAAAAATCCGGCAAAGGGTGCGGCGGCCAAGATGGGTGCATTGGCGATGAAGGAATAGATCCCCGCAGTAGAGGCTGAAAAACCCAGGATGTTTTGAAAATAAATGGCCCAAAATACAGTGACCATGAGCAAAAATGCTGTGCTGAAGATGCAGGTAGAGCTCGAGATGAAAGTTCGTGTGCGGATCATGTCAAAGTCGATGATCGATGCGTGGGGTTTGTGTTTGCGTTTGAATAAATAGTAGAGCAAAAAGAGCCCTGCGATGAGAAGAAAGAGGGTGTAGAACGATGTCCATCCCCATGCTTGGGCTTGCATCAAAGCGACGACGAGGCTGCAAATCCCTGCGGCCATGATGAAAAAGCCCCGGTAATCAAATGGCTCTTTTTTCCCTTGCATCGGGGGAGCTGTGATCAGGGACATCGTAAGTCCGATCGCAGCGATCGGAAGGTTGATCCAAAAGACATAGCGCCAGCTCAAGTATGTCGTCAAAGTGCCGCCGACAAGCGGCCCCAATGAAAGAAAGATGGAGCCTATGCTGACGAAAATTCCCACAGCTTTGCCTCTTTGATGGGGAGGAAATTGGGAGATGATGATCCCTTGGGTGGAGGGGATTAAAAACGCTCCGCCGATCCCTTGCAGGCTGCGGCTGAAAATGAGCCACCATGATGAAAAGCTAAGTCCGCAAAGGGCCGAGGCAAAGGCGAAAAAGGAAATGCCGAAGCAGAACGCTTTTTTAAGGCCCCACATGTCTCCGATGCGTCCGCCTGCGAGAACGAGGACAGCGAGGACAAGGGTGTAAGCATTGACTGTCCACTGCAATTGCAGCTCAGAGATGTTGAATTCGCGCTGCAACGTCGGCAAGGCAACGGGCAGGACCGTGATGTCGATGAAGATCATCGAGATCGATGTTGTCATTGCGGCAAGAATCCACCATTTTCGATTTTCTTCTTTGATCATCAATGTTTTCCATTGTAATTGAAAAGATGTGAAATCGATTGTCCATTATGCGTGCGTTCGATCGCTTCAGCAATCACAGGCGCGATCGATAGCTGGACGATGTTGGGAGGCAGTCCATTTTTTGCGGGGATAGTGTCTGTGATAACAAGTTCTGTCAGGCAGGATTTTCCAATCCGCTCGAGCGCAGGCCCAGAAAAGACGGGATGGGTAATGCAGGCAAAGACGCGCCGCGCGCCGCGGTTTATCAGCTCTTGGGCTGCCTGGACAAGGGTGCCTGCCGTATCGCAGATATCGTCGACGATGATCGCGTCGCATCCTTCGACGGTGCCGACGAGGTTCATGTTTTCGACGACGCCTGCTTGGGCGCGCTGCTTGACGATGACGGCAAGTCCTGCGCTGATCCCTTTTGAGGCAAACCCTTCGATGAATTTTTTGGCGCGCTCGACACCGCCGGCATCCGGCGAGACGATGATGGGATTGAAGAGGTCGCACCGTTCAGCAAAGTAGCGCACAAAGATGGGGGATGCGTACAAATTATCGACCGGAGCATCGTGGAAAAAACCTTGGATTTGGCCGCAGTGCAGATCGACCGAGATCACGTGGTCGGCGCCGGCCATTTCTAAGAGCATTGCAATATCAGAGGCTGAGATGGGGACGCGGCTTTCAGTTTTTCTATCTTGGCGCGCATAGCCAAAATAGGGGATGACCGCGGTGATCCTGTCTGCAGAGGCCCTTTTCATAGCACGGATCATCAAGTAAAGCTCGATCAAATGATCATTGACGCTGCTATCTTGAGTGGTACAAGTGGGTTGGACGACGAAGATCTCCGAATTCCGCACGTTTTCTTCGATCTTGATGCGGATTTCGCCGTCGTTGAAGCGGCTGATGCTGATGGGGCTTAATTGAATCCCCAAATGGTCTGCAATGGCCTTTGCTAAAGGGACATTGGCATTGCCGGAAAAGATTTTGTAATCTGCATTAAGAAAACTAGCAGTAAAAAGAGAAACAACTATCAATAAGATGCGCATTGTTGTGTATCCTGAAAGAGTTGGGCAATTTGAATAGCATTTAAAGCAGCCCCTTTGAGGAGCTGATCGCCCACGACCCAAAGATCGAGGGTGTTGGGGAAGGAGGGATCTTTGCGGATCTGTCCGCAAAAGATATTTTCTTGACCTGTGGCATCGGACGGCATGGGAAAATGATGAGAGATGTCTATCCCGGGGGCGGATTTCAGCACATGGAATGCCTCTTCGACGGTGACCGACTTGGCAAAAGTGATGTTGAGCGCTTCAGAATGCGCGCGCAGCACAGGAACGCGCACGCACCTCGCATTGACCCAGATCTGATCGTCTTCCAAAATCTTGCGCGTCTCTTCGAGCATTTTCAATTCTTCTTCGACATATCCATTGGCCGCAAGAGGAGAATTGTGAGGAAAAAGGTTGAATGCATAAGGGTAAGGGATGACCGTGCGATGAAAGGGGCGTTTGTCGAGATAGGCGCGGGTCTCTTCTTCCAGCTCTTGCATCGCTTTAAATCCCGCTCCGCTTGCGGCTTGATAGGTCGCGGCGACGATGCGCACGATCTGAAAGCGGCGGTGCAATGGGGCGGCTGCCATCAGCATGATGGCCGTACTGCAATTGGGACAGGCGACGATGCGGTGATGGTCTTTCAGCGCATGGGCGTTGATTTCGGGAATGATCAGCGGAACGGCGGGGTCCATGCGAAAAGCTGAACTGTTATCGATGACGCGTGCACCGGCTTCGACGGCGGCCGGAACCCATTCAAGGGAGACGCTGCGGCCGGCGCTGAAGATGGCGATGTCGATCGCGTCAAAAGAGCCAGGGCTGAGAGGCTTGACTTTGATCGGCTGCCATCTAAATTTGACCTCTTTTCCTGAAGAGCGCGGGGATGCGAAACAATGGAGCTCATCAATGGGAAACTGCCGTTTTTCGAGTAAACGCAGTAACTCACCGCCGACTGCTCCGGTTGCACCCACAATTGCCAATTTCATCCGAACAAGTGTAGGGAAATTTTTTTTAAAGGCAATTTATTTTGCGGATCTCTATACTGACAACTGTAAACAACTCTCGCCTAAAGAGCCAGTTGCAAAACTCCAGTGCATGGAAAAAACGATGATTTTGAGTCAGTTTGCCAGTCGCGTTAGCGACCAAAGCCCCGCACCCGAGCACATACTCAAATGGAGTAGGGCTCGGGTGCGGGGTGGCAAAATGACTCAAAAGGGCGTTTTTGCCATGTGCTGGAGTTTTGCAACTGGCTCCAGTAATCGGATAAATTTTTTTAGGAGGATTTATGAAAAAATTGGTACTTTCATTATTTGGCATTCAGGCATGCATCGCTTTTTCTCTTTCAGCTGAGGAGCAGTGTCCGGCAGCTCAAGTCACTCAAGACAATGAGATCGCCTATCAGGTGATTACCCCGCAAATAGAACCTCTTAACCAACCGAAGATGCCTAGCGGTAAAGGACAGCCTCTCAACACGCGGATGAGTACTCTTCAATCCATGGCAACAACAGCGGAAAGAAAGGCTTATTTAAATAGCATGACTCCTGCGGAAAGAAAAGAAACGATTTCAACCTATAAACAGAAGTACGGAGTGCATCCGCTAGAAGAAAAGCCTTGAAAAGGCAAGGGCTTCGATTTGCGCGGGGAAAAACGCGCGAAGGATTTTGCCTGCTTCTCGCAAGTCTGCATCATCGAGTGTGGGTGAAATGAGGAGCAGGCGTTGATCGCTCAGTGTGGTTTTGCATTTCTTGGCAAGTTGGATGCCGCTTTCGATTTCACCTTGTGCCCTGAGCCGTTCCCAATTCAATCTTCTCTTTAAAACAGGATAGACAGGCATGGAAAAGATCTTGCCGATTTCTTCGGCAAGAAATCGATGCGCATCAAATCCTAATCGCTGCTTTTGCCAAAATGTGAGGGGAAGAGGGACCAATGCGTCGGGAAGCGGCAGGTTTTCTTTGATCCAGTGATAGGCCATGAGGCTGGCTGCAGCTGGGATGCTTTCGCGCTGCCCGCTTTTGAGCGCCGCTGCAAGTGTTCCGGCAGGGCCTAAAGGTTCGCAGGCAGAGATCTGCCGGTGAACAACGACGGAGCGATGGATGCACCGCTCGCAGCGCCCTTTGTTGAGCTCGGCAAAGCAGACGCGGCATCTTTCCTGCCGATCGATGAAGTTGATTTGTTCAAGGCAGCTGCTGCAAAAAAAAGCTCTTTTGTCCATCGCCTTTCGGCAATGGCGGCAGAGCATGGGATACAGAATTCCCAGTAAGAGTTTAGTAAACGAGTCCATAACGGGGTTTTTCAAGCGTGCCGCGGATCGTCAGGGTAAAGGGCTCTGTGATCTTCAGCATGACGTCTTGGCGCATCTTGAGATCGATGTGCATCTTTCCCTCGAGATCGATGTAGGAGAGCTCTTTGCTGGGGGCGAGATAAAATTCGGAGCGGTTGCCATCGCTGAATGCATTTTTCAGCGCCATGAGATAGCATTTGTCTCCGTGAAGCTCGAGGTCGAGTTCCCCTTGGACAGGCGTGAGGAGGCCTAAGTCAAGCCCAATCTTCTTAATCAATTCAAGAGGGAGATCGAAGAGCGAAGCTTCCTTTTTGAATTGGTTGACGAAGCTCATCCGCCCTGTTCCTACAAGAGTAGAGAGATCGCTGAGCTCGCCGCGGATGTCGGTCATTGTGAAATTTTGGATGATGAAGGGCTTTAAGGTTTGTTTTTCTTCGCCGATTTTTCTCAGCATGCTGGGCTGAAGCTGGCGGACGGCGACAAGAGGGATGTCCAAATTCCACTCATGATCTTTATTGATGGCGATTTTCTTGATATGCATGGCCCCTGCGGGATCTTCAATCTTGAGATCGGAGAGGATGAACCGATCAGGCGCCGCTTCGAGCTCTCCTTCAAGCCTTTTAAAGCAATATCCGAACGCTTCAAAATCGCGTCCGCTCAACGTTCCATTGGCCTGGAATCCCTTTTTCAGGTCATGCCAAAGCACGATATCTCCTTTCCAGGCGTAGCCTTTGCCGAATTTGAAACTGTCCAACTCTTTTGGCAAAAAGGGAGAACCGTCAAAGCCGATCTCCCCGCTGAGGACGGTGGCCATCGGGATTTTCCGTTTGTCGCTGCGATTAAGCTTGCATTTGAGCCCATAGCAATTTCCCTGAATGCTCTCCCAAGCGATCTTTCCCGCGTGGGTGCGGAAGACAATTTTCATCCCTTCTGCTTTGGGGTGATCAAAGAGTTTTAACGCGCCGCAGGGTTCTTTGGAAAGTTCCAATTGCAGCAAGGCCCAAAGAGGATGCTCCTGCACTTGGGTTTTGCCCCTTAGGGCCACCCGATCTTTTTCATAGCGCAGCTGCAGCTGCTCGAAAGCTAAGTCGCGGCCATCGTAGCCATACTTTCCGGGTTTTAAGTTGGCTTGGAAGAAGGTCCCTGTCAAATCGCCGCTGCCCTCCAACTCGCCTTCCCAGGTGAAGGCTTGAATCGTATCCGGCAGGAGTTTCGCATCAATGCAGTGGCCGATGAATGAAGGCGTCAGAGCAAATTGCAGCTCATGCAAAGCGAACTCATCTTTGAATTGCAGATCGCCGATTTTGACTGACCCGAGATAGGCGCTGCTCGCCTTATTTGACAATTTCAAATCGATATCTTTGCAGCTTAATTGCCCATGGTCATAGGAAAAAGCGACGCTCTGATGGGTGTTCACATCGACAAAGAGAGGAGATTCCAGTTCAAAAGCAACTTGGGCATTGCCTTGCATTTGCAATGGATCATTCGGATCGGAATAATCTCCGGCGAGCTTGGCTTTAGCGGAAAAGCTCCCTTTGACTTGAGGAAAGAGCTTGAGCGCGGCCAAATCCCCGCGGACAGATTCGAGTGTGCAAGAAAACCGCTTCTGTTCCGTTCTTAAAAAGCCGCTTCCTTTCAGCGCAATCCCCTGCCAGTTTCCTTCAAACTGGGGCAAAGAAAACCCATTGGGCTCTAAAGCAAGAGATCCTTTTAAGAAAAGATTGCCCGCTTGGAATCGATCGATCCTCCAAGTATCCCCGATTTTTTCTCCGCTCAAGGCAAAACTCGGATAAGAATCTCCTTTGACTTTCAAGTCGCGGCTTTCCGCCATGAAATAGACCTTATCGTCGCAAGAGAGGCGCGCCTGCAGCGTCCCATCCAGCTGCCAATCTTTTAAGCTCATCGGAGAGAGCATCAGAGACATGAATCCCGCATTTTGCAAAAGAGCGGCCCCTTCGGCCAAATCTTGGCATTTGATCGTCGGCCTCATTTCAAAGCTCACAGGCTGCATCTCGTTGTTCAGCGTGCAACGCGTGATGTTGAGGCGCCCTCCGACGACATGGGTCGAAGAGGGATCAAACACGATTTCCCATGTGTTTTGCGCAGATGAGGCCGCCGTCCCTTCGATGCCGATGAGTTCTTTTTTGGAATTGACGACCTTGAGGGCAAAATCCATCGAGGGGCGTTCATTTAAAGCACTCGAAAAGCGTTTGAGCTGCACGCCGAGGACTGTCCCATCGATCAGGTGCCACAGCCCCTCCCCTTTTGCGAGCTTGAGGCTTTTTGTCTTGGAATCAAATAAGACCTCGCAACGCCCATCTGAAATGCGGGTCGCATCGTTGATCGGAAAACTCAAGTTTTCAAAGTCGCCCTTAAAGGTGTAATCAGTTTGTCCTCCTTGAGAGGCCAGAACAAACCCCTTCTCCCCGCTTGAGAATGTTCCTTCTAAAGGAATCTTCACTCCAGGAAAGGCATTGAGGTGCTGCATTAAAGAGAGCAAACCGCCCAAATCGCCTGCAATTTGAGATGTGGAAAGATTGAGCGCTCCGGTGTCAAGAGAAAAATCCATTGCGCCGCGCAAAGCGAGCCCTTCTACTTCAGCATAAAAAGAAGAGGCCTTGAGCTGATCTCCTTCCAGGCAAACCGTCGTTTCGATGTTTTGAACGGGAACTTTCGCTTGCAGGGATGCGTTGGAAAGCGGAATCTTCCCCTGCCATTTTCCATCGTATACAAACTGCCCTTGTTCAAAGGAAGGGATCGAAAGCGTGCCGTGCGCATGCTCGATTTGCATGTCGTTGCCAGAGAGCTGCACTTGGAATCGGGAAGGGTAAAAGGCCGCTTCTGCCTGCAAAAAGCCTCTGACCTGGCATTCCGGCGCAAAATGGCGGACCAGTCTTCCAAAACTCTTTTCAGATAAGGCATCGGCTTTGAGCTGGCCTGCTTTCAAACTCAAAGAAGGCAGCTTTCCCGCGATCATGTTAGGAATAGAAAAAGAAGAGAAGGCAAGCTGCGCATTGCCGGTAATGATCTCATCAGAAAATGTTGCTTGCCCTTCGAGAAGAATCTCATCCTCTTTCACGACGGCTGTGATATCAGCATCGATGGGTAGGATCATTTCTCCCTGCAGTTTCAATTTGCCTTTTCCTTTTCCAAAAGAGATCTGCCCGTGCAATCCCTCCCAATTTCCCTCTAGCTTCGAAGAAAATAATACGCCATGGTCGAGCACGATCTCTGCATTGATCGCATTGACGTGGAATTCGCCATCGACATAATCGCCGCCTGTCAGGTGCAAGCGCAAATCGGACAAATCCCATCGTCCTTTGCTATCGCGCCGTAAAAACCCATCAGCGGCGATCAGTTCAGAAATCACGGTCGCCTGCTCTTCGGGAAAATACCAGCCCATCTGCTCCATATGAACGTGGTCGCATGCCACCGCGTTCAATTGTCCGTTCTTAAAGCGGAATGTCGCCTCCCCGCTTAAAGCCCCATCGACGCATTGCATTGCCGTCATCGGATGGAAAAATTCCCAATGTTCGTAGGTGGCATTATCGACGCGGGCATTCACGGCAAAATCGCCATCATTCTCATGGGATATAGACAACACCCCTTGGAGGATCTGGCCACCCGGCGATTTGCACGCGGCAATGATTTCTGCACAATTTTCATCGGCTCGCCCCTTACCTGAAATATCGAAGGCCATCTGCTGATCGCATCGCACCCAGTTGCCCGTTAAATGCAAATGAGGCTCTTCTTCAGCATTGAAGACAATCTCCCCTTCTAAATTTTGTATTTCGTTAAATGACCCGTTTTTAAAAGAGAGTTCAGCCTCTACCTTTTCCCACCACTTTCCTTTTTCTGCAGAAGGATAAGACACGGTCCCTTGAAGGGCCTCGCAGGCGATCGCCATTTCTTTCCCGATCAGCATGATCTCTTTGCCGGCGCCTAAGAAATGCATCTGCTCGAGCTTAAAATCGGGATCCAACCCGACAACGCCCTCAAGCTCCAGTTCGCCTCCCGCGCATTCCCACTTCCGAGGAACTTCAGGGAGGATCAATGCCGTCAGAGGCAGGAGGCGGCCTAGGTCCGTTTCGCGCAATTGAAAAGCAACTTGCAGCATCTTCTCTTGGATGGAGAGGTCTGCTGAGAACACCGGCGGAACAAGCGGATCGGTATCGTAAGAAAACACAAATTTACCGATCGCATCTTCTCTTTCCTCTGGAGCCATCGAAAAATAAAAGCGGGAAGAGGAAGGCAAAACGATGACCCCGTTTTTAATGTCCCAGCGCGGTTGAAACCGCGCCGTGCGATAGAGAAACGGGACCATGGGAGCCGACTCTGTCATTTCCGAATACACGATTTGGGGATGCATGACAGACACATCGGGTTTGAACTGGAATTTCAAAAGATTGGCGTGCAGGCGCATTTCGACCCTGTCGACCGTGAGTTCGCAATCGGGATCTTTGATCTGAAACCCTGTCAGCGCAATGGCGTCGCCTTCCCATGCTAATGACTCGTAGGTCATGATGCGCCCAGGAGCTTTCGGAAAGATGGAATTGAGCGCTGCCTTGGACCCAATCAATAACAGAGGCTTATGAAAGAAGGCAGCGAGTGCGACGATCCCAAAAACAGCAAACCACTTTTTTTTCATGTCCGTCTCTCAAAATGAAGTTATTTCCTTTATATCTCGATTGGGATTCAGAGATCAAAGAAAAATAGCAGGATACTAGGATGAACAGGATAAGTTTCTCTTTCTTCTTATCCTAACCATCCTATCATCCTGCTGCTATTTTACAAGTTCCAAATATTGAAGTTATTTCCTTTATATCTCGATTGGGATTCAGAGATCAAAGAAAAATAGCAGGATACTAGGATGAACAGGATAAGTTTCTCTTTCTTCTTATCCTAACCATCCTATCATCCTGCTGCTATTTTACAAGTTCCAAATA
>JASHWX010000208.1 GCA_030043815.1 Candidatus Rhabdochlamydia sp. | reverse complement strand
ACCTGCCCGTTTATCCCTTCAATGCAGCCAAGATTGCCGTCCCCCGAGCGAAGATCGAACTGGGCAAAATCACCTGCCGCAATGAAGGCAATGTGGGGATCACTCTCGGCCTGCTCCAAGCCAAACAAGAAAAAAACAAAGACCTCGTGCTCTGGTTTGCCCCGATCGATTTTTCCATCAAACAAGGTGTCGCCAACATTGAACGAACGGAAATCCTCCTCGCCAACACCTACGATATCTGCACTTGGGGCAACATCGACCTCGCTAAGGAATATGTCGATATGGTCCTCGGACTCACTGCCCAGACATTGAAAAAAGCCTTCGGCATTAAAAACCTCCCCGATCAGTACGTCCTCACCCTTCCCATGAAAGGCCCGATGAACAATGTCCAGATCAATACCAAGAAAGCCACCGCAAAAATGGCCCTACTCATGGCGTGGCAAAAAGCCAATGTCGCTGAAAAGCTCGGCGGCGCCCCCGGAGCTCTTTTAGGCGGCTTCCTCAACAAAATGGCCACACTGCCCGACTCTAACGCTAACGTCCCTCCCGCCAAACATCCATTCCCTTGGGAACCCCAGCCCCAAGCAAGCAAAAAAAAGACCTCTGATGCCGGCCACGAAAAAAAGCGCCGCTTCAAACAAAACGACAAGCCCCTAAAGCAAATTTTGAAAGTCATTCGATAACGGCTTGACAAAAAGCAACAGGTAAAGCGACAGTATCTTCAAACGCATGCAATGGAGAGCTTAATTAGGAGCAACTTTTTTTTCAAATGCTGATATTCAACGAGATAAGCTAACCTAAACTTAGTCAGGGGAATAAATATGAAAAGGGTCAATATTCACGAAGCCATGACTCATTTTTCAAAACTCCTAGATGCTGTTATTCGTGGTAACGAGATTGTGGTCACAATGGCGGGAAGCCCTGTAGCTAAACTTTGCCCTATAAGTAAGAAACCTAAACGCAAGTTTGGAACTTATAAAGGCAAAATTAAGATTGCGAAAGATTTTGATGCTCCTTTATACCCAAGTTGATCCAAAAGTTGGCCGCTAGGCCGCAGGATGAGCTCCCGCGATTGAGTTGTCGAAGAGGGGGTATGTATTTCATTAATACATGCCCCCTCTTCGACAATCTCAATCCCAGGGCTTTGGCGCGGCCTAGTGGCCAACTTTTGGATCAACTTGGGTATACCTGATAAAACTATTAAATCATTCGAGGGACAAGCTATTCAGACTTAATTGAAGTGATCTAAGCGATAGTAACTTCTTTACAGAGATAGACGTCTTGAATCGCATGCAATAGCTCTATCCCCTCTTTCATCGGTTTTTGAAACGCTTTGCGGCCTGAGATGAGCCCCATGCCTCCAGCGCGCTTATTGATCACAGCCGTCATCACCGCTTGACCCAAGTCATTTTCTCCGGATGGTCCTCCGGAATTGATAAGGCCGACGCGGCCCATGTAATCGTTGATGACTTGATAACGGCAAAGGTCGATCGGGTGATCAGAGCACAGCTGCGTGTACATCTTTTCAGTCTGCTTGCCGAAATTGAGCGCTTTGAAGCCCCCGTTGTTTTCTGGGAGCTTTTGCTTGACGATGTCGGCACCGAGCGTTGCGCCCAAATGGTTTCCTTGGCCAGTCAAGTCAGCTGCCTCATGGTAGTCGACACTTGGCGTTTTAAAGGCAGAATTGCGCAAGTAGCACCACAGGACTGTTGCCATTCCTAGGTCATGGGCATGTGCGAATGCTTGGCTGATCTCTACGATCTGCCTTCTGCTCTCAGGAGACCCGAAATAGATGGTAGCTCCGACGGCAACACACCCCATATCGTAGGCTTGCTTGATCGAACCGAACATCACTTGATCATATCGATTCGGGTAAGAAAGCAGCTCGTTATGGTTGAATTTGAGCAAAAATGGGATTTTGTGCGCGTATTTGCGAGCGACAAGGCTGAGCACTCCAAGCGTCGAGGCGACCGCATTGCATCCCCCTTCAATCGCAAGCTTCACAATGCTCTCTGGATCAAAGAATGCAGGGTTCGCTGCAAAAGATGCTCCCGCTGTGTGCTCGACGCCTTGGTCGACAGGCAATATCGAGAGGTATCCGGTCCCAGCAAGCCGGCCATGATTGAACATGGCTTGAAGGCTGCGCAAGACCCGGATATTGCGGTCAGATTGCGCAAAAATGAGGTCGACCCAATCAGGCCCGGGAATATGGAGCTTGTCCTTAGATACGGTTTTGCAGACGTGTGTGAGTAGATCTTGTGCTTTTGCACCGAGCTGTTTTTCGATTTGAGAGCGTAGGGACATTGATAACCTCCAAAAGTAAAGACAGGAGTTTATAGGAGGACAGCAAAATCTTCAAGCATGGAGTTCTTAGTCACTAAACATTAAAGGCTTAAAAACAGATAAATTCACTTTAATTTTTTGTGGTCAGCGCAGTATAATGTATTTTGTTTCAATTAAAACAAAAAGTAAAAAAATGTGCACTCCATTGTCAGATAAATACTTCAGCGAATCTCCCCAATTAAGCCCTGCTGCTCAAGAGATCATCAAAAAAAAGGTGCGCTTTACGGATTATCTCAGTCCTGAAGTTTGGCCTCTTTGCCGAGATGGTTTTAAGAATGGGATGATGGCTGATAGCGAAAAAGCCAAAGCAGAGCTGATTCAGACTGTCACAGAAAAAACGATTGGCAATTGCCGTGTCCTTGAGCTCACACCAAAGACATATAAAGAAAACGAACACAAAATCATTCTCTACATTCATGGAGGAGCTTTTACTTTGGGAGCTCCCGATTTTCTCATGCAGATCCCTGCCCCTATTGCTCATCGAACGGGATGGAAAGCGATAGCAGTCGATTACCCACTAGCTCCCTATGCTGAGATTGATGATCCTTATCCGGCTCATACATCAGTATTTCAGGTTTATCAAGAACTGCTCAAAGAATATAAGGCTTCAGAAATTGCTATTTTGGGAGATTCTGCAGGCGGCAATATTGCTTTTGGCGTAGCCTTGATGGCGCGTGACAAAGGTTTAAACTTACCCGGTGCGATTGTTGCCTATGCCCCATGGGTCGATATTGAACAGACTGGAAAGACCTATTCTGACGAGCAAAGAATCAATCAAACAGTAGACCTTACCCCGGAAAATTTGGCATCGGCGAGAGATGCCGCATTCGGAAAGCAGAACCACTCTTATTCTCCTTACGTATCACCAAAAAATGGAAATTACAAAGAATTTTCCTCTGTTGCTATAGCGATTTATACTGCAGGTAGGGATTTGTTAAGAGAAGAAGGGGAAAACTTGGCCGAACAACTACGTCACCATGCTAAATGCGTAGAGTCTTTTTGCAAAGAAGGGATGTGGCACGGTTTTCAAGAACACTATGGGATTCCAGAAGCTGAAGAGAGCGCAGATAAAGCGGCAACGTTTATACTTCAAAATCTAATCAAATAGTTAGGGGTAGATCTTTAATGTTCCTGCGTAAGGGAGGCTTCGATCTCTTCTAAGCTCTTCCCTTTCGTTTCGGGGATATACCGATAGACAAACACTAATGCGATGACCGTGATCACTGCATAGATGAGGAACGCCCCATGCGATCCGAGGGAGGTCATGAGGTCTAAAAACGTGAGCGACACGATGTAGTTAAACACCCAGTTGACAAAGAGAGCAACTGTCATCGCCTTGCCTCTTATCTTTAGGGGAAAGATCTCTGATAGGATGACCCAGGTGACAGGTCCAAGGCCGATGGAAAAAAAGGCGACGTATCCCATGAGACTGACGATCGAAATGGTTCCAAGATGAGCTGAGTGGACATATGAGGCGCAAGAGAAGACAGCAAGGCTGCAGATCATGCCTGCGCAGCAGATCAAAAGCAGGATGCGCCTCCCCGCTTTATCGAGAAGCCAGACAGCAAACAGTGTAAAGGAAACGTTGATGATACCGAGCCAGATCGATGCCAAAATCGCGCCGGTTGAAGAGGAAAAGCCTACCGTTTGAAAAATTTTAGGGGCAAAATACGTGACGGCATTGATCCCGGTGATCTGTTGGAAGCAGCTAAGCGCGATCCCGATCATGACGACATAACGCAGCGATGGGGATAAGAGGGTCTTCCATGACCCATGCTTGTGAGGGCTAGCAGCGCTTTTCATGGCATCGAGCTGTTTCATCCAAATCTTATCTTTGCGCAAACGGTGAAGGGCGGCGATGGCCCGCTCATCCTTTCCTTGCTTAAATAACCAAGCTGGGGTTTCTGGCAAAAAGAGAAGGGCGGCCATCTGAAGCAATGCAGGCAAAATCCCGATGGCGAACATCCAACGCCAATCCGCCGCTTCTGCAAAGGAGTAATTCACATAATAGCTGATGAGGATGCCAATGGCGAGTGCGAACTGGTACGTTGAAACAAAAGTACCGCGCAGATGAGGCGGCGACACTTCCGATAGATACAACGGTCCGACCACTGAGACCACACCGACTCCGATCCCGCTGATGAATCGCCCCCAAAGGACCATTTCATAAGAATCAGCCAATGCAATCAGCACTGATCCTAGCACGAAAACGATCGTATTCAATGTCATCGTCTGCTTGCGGCCGATTTTATCTGCAAGAGTACCCGCAAATAAAGCGCCGATCAGCGCTCCAATGAGCAAGATACTGACGACCATTCCTTCTTGTGGAATCGTGAGCTCAAATGCCGGGGCCAAAAAAATCAACGCCCCTGAGACGACCGCTGTATAATACCCAAAGAGAAATCCCCCAAAGGCAGCGACAAGCATGACAAAGATGAGAAATCCCGAGCATTTTTCTTTCATTTAAGCGATTTTTTCATAACGCGCTGTTTTTGTCCCATTTTTTCAACCGGCTCCCCCGCCTGATACCCCATCAAAGCATAAAATTCCTCGGCATCGGCCGGCGCATATAAATAGACATCGTTGATCCCGCGCTCGAGCAGCATCCGCTCTAAGTGATGCAGCAGCTGCCTTCCAAAACCGCGCCCTTGATACTTTTCACTCACCGCCATTTCTAAAATCCGGCCGCTTGTCGGGCTTTCGGGATGAAAGCAGACGCATCCGACGATCCGCTTCCCCTCCAACGCGACCAAATGCAAGCTTTTCTGCTCTTCGGGCAATGCCTCTCCATCAGGCGGCCTGCCGAGCGGCTTGTCCAGCACTTCCCATCTTAAAGAGCGCTCGGCTTCGTATTCAGGACTATCAGGGTCGATGAATTTAAATTTCATAGCAACAGTCTTACTTAACTTCTTTATAACCAACAGGCTTTTTACCCTCAATCCGAAATAAGTCTTAATTCGACAACAGTCTCTTAGAGTGCACCATAGAGGGGCATCCTCATTTCCCTTTCGGGATGAAACCCGGGATGCCTGTCTTTACCACTGGATTTAGCCTTTGCCTTTTCGGAATGCGGCTGATTTCGTTAAATGCATCATCTGGAAGGGCGCAGATGTCAAAATTCTCTCTCGCACGCGCTGCAGTTTTGGGTGTGGTAAGTACAGCCGTGCCGCGCTGCACAGCCCATGCCAGCAGCACCTGTGCGGGCGTCTTCCCTACTCGTTTGGCGATCGCTAAAATAACTGGATCTTCGAGCAGCCCTGGGCGCATTCCATGACCCAATGGCGCGAAAGCTAAAAGGATAATCCCTTTACTCTTGCAGAATTCCAGAAGCTCTGTTTCCGGCAGATATGGATGGGATTCGACTTGGACCGCAGCTGGCTTGATTCGCGCAGATTCGTAAAGAGTCTTCAGTTCATTCAGGGTGATGTCCGACAGTCCGATGGCCCGGCATTTGCCGTCGTCCACGAGGCTTTCCATTGCTCTCCACGTGTCTAGCAAAGTCACTCCCTTGTCGTAGATGATATTGCCATTTTGATCACGCGGGTCCTGCTCGTCGCCTGGTTGAAATGCAAAGGGAGTGTGAATGAGATAGAGGTCCAGATAGCTGAGACCAAGTCTGTCTAGGCTCGCCTTGAAGGCCGGTCCGACGCGTTCGGGCCGATGATTGGTATTCCACAACTTTGTGGTCATGAAAAGGTCTTTGCGCGCAATCTTT
>JASHWX010000207.1 GCA_030043815.1 Candidatus Rhabdochlamydia sp. | reverse complement strand
CAGCAATCATAATCCATACTGTTTTTTTTCCTACAGATCTTTCTTAATGTAAATAATTTATTTTAAACTTGCAATTAATCAATAAAATAATTATCATTAATAAATAAAAGCAAAGGAGATTTATTTTATGGCAGTATTAAGAGTTGCAGGCGAAATGTCTACACAGATCAAAAATGATCTGCTCGTTGCAAATTTTCAATTGGATCAGATTGAGTCAGCAAAGACTACTCTAGACATCCCCAAAATTTTGAAAGAAAATGTTCAGGTTTATTCCTCTAACCGTGAAGTGATAATGAAGACGATGGATCAGTTTAGTAAGCATAGCAGCTGCCCCCCATGGGAACAGTATGTTCAAGAGAATCAGGCTAGTATTAAGGATTTTGAAGCGCTAGATCGCATCTCTGGAGAACAATTAAATGCATTCATAAAATTAGAGAAAGAAGCTAGTGAAATGGCAAACTTAAACTCATTAATGGACCACCTCGCTGAAAAAATCACACGAGCCATCGACCGCGCTCAAGTTCCCCATCTTTCCGTTCAAAAAATGCCCACACCCCCTACCAGTTTTCATCTCGTATTGAGGAAGGAACCAGCGCCGCGTCAGGTTGTGGAAGTAAAAGTTAATGCTGCATGTCCGGAGGGCGCCGTTGTCGGGTTCTGCTCTGCACCGGCCTGGGGAGATGAACCAAAAGTGTTCACAGGCGAAGTTCCCTTAAACACAGAGTTTAAATTTGTCCTCATGAAAGACGGAAAAGTCATTGCCTGGGAAAATGGCAATAATCGAATCATGAATGAACGAAAGGCGTTCACTTTCAACGAAGTTTCTTTTTAATGTTCGTTCCCTTTAGTCTAAAGGGAAAATGAAAATCAAAATCTTAGGGACGAGGGGGGAAATCGAAGATTCCCTCCCCTACTATTCTAAGCACAGCGGGATCCTGATCGACGGCAAGCTGCTCATCGATTTAGGCGAGAGAGCATTTCTCAATTACAAGCCGGAGTGCATTTTACTCACCCATCTGCATCCTGATCACGCTTACTTCATGCGATGGCACCATGAAGAGAATCCTCCGACCTCTTCTCCCATTTATGCTCCCGAGCGAGCGCGCAAAGAATCGCATTTCCACATCCTGTCCAAACCGCTGAAATGGAAAGGGTATTCGATCATCCCTATCCCGACGCACCACAGCAAAAAGGTCAAATCGCAAGCGTATGTCATTAAAAAAGGGAAAGAGTCGCTGCTGTACACTGGGGATCTCGTCTGGATCAACAAAGAGTACCACCCCCTCTTCGATGGTGTCGACCTTGTGATCACCGAGGCGAGTTTTGTGCGCAAAGGGGGAATGATCCGCCGCGATAAGGACACCCATCAAATTTTCGGGCACAACGGGGTGCCTAATCTCATTGATCTTTTTAAAAATCACACAAAAAATATCCTCTTCATGCATTTTGGCTCCTGGTTCTATAAAGACACGGCAGCCTCGAAGAAAAAATTAAAATGCCTGGCCAAAGAAAAAGGACTTCATGCTATCGTGGGCCGCGATGGGTTAGAAGTTGACTTGAGTCAATTATGCGCGCGATGATTCTTGAAGAAATAGGCAAGCCTCTTGTCAAAAAGGATATTCCTAAGCCTCGGCCAAAAGACAACGAGCTGCTCGTCAAAGTGAGTGTTTGCGGCGTCTGCCGAACAGATCTGCATGTCCGAGATGGCGACCTCCCTCATCCGAAGCTCCCTCTTATTTTAGGGCATGAAGTGGTCGGAATCGTCGAAGAGATGGGGAAAAATGTAAAAGGTTATAAGAAAGGAGACCGAGTCGGCATCCCATGGATGGGCGGCAGTTGCGGCCATTGCGAATACTGCAAACAAGGGAAGGAAAACCTTTGCGACGATCCCCGCTTCACAGGCTATCTCGCAGACGGCGGCTACGCAGAGTATGCTGTGGCCCAAGGGGACTTTGCAGTGCCTCTTCCTCAAGGACTGTCCGATGAACACCTCGCTCCCCTTCTTTGCGCCGGATTGATCGGCTTTAGGGCCTACCGCAAAGCAGCGCCGGAAAAAACACTCGGCCTTTACGGTTTTGGCGGATCGGCGCATATCGTTGCCCAAGTGGCCTTTCATGAAGGCAAAGAAGTCTATGCATTTACTCGCGATGGCGATGAGCGAGGGCAGGATTTCGCGCGCAGCTTAGGAGCTGTGTGGGCAGGAGGCGCAACTGAAATGCCTCCAAAACCCCTCGACGCTGTCATCATCTTTGCTCCTGTGGGCGCCCTAGTTCCTCAATCGCTTAAAGTCTTGAAAAAAGGGGGCCGCTGCATCATCAATGCGATCCACATGAGCGACATCCCCTCCTTTCCCTACCGCGATCTTTGGGGAGAAAAATTGATTCAATCCGTTGCAAATTTGACGCGCGATGATGCGAAACAGTTTTTTGCCCTCGTTGCGAAATTCCCTATCCAAACCTCTGTCAACTTGTATCCCTTAGAAAAAGCGGATCAAGCCTTAGAGGATCTTCGCCATGGAAAATTCCATGGCGCCGCCGTCTTGACTATTTAAATCAAACTCGATAGTTTCTAAGCCCATTATGGGACATCCTGTCATTTTGATTACCGGTTCTTCTCACGGCATCGGCCTGGCCGCCGCTATCCATTTGGCCCAGCAAAAATATCAAGTCTATGCGACGGTGAGAAATATTGATCAATGCAATGAATTGCGGCGCGCTGCAGAGAAACTCCCCTCGCTTGCGATCAAGCAGCTCGATGTCGCCGACAAGATCTCAGTTCGTGCCGCCGTGAAAGAAATTCTCAAAGAAACAAGACGGATCGATATCCTCATCTGCAATGCAGGCATCGGTTTTTACGGACCTACGGAAACACTCAAAGACAAAGAATTTAAGCGTCTATTCAATGTCAATGTTTTCGGCACCATCCGCGTCGTCAATGCTGTTCTTCCCAACATGCGCGAAAATAGGCAAGGCTGCATCATTCTTCTCGGCAGCATCTCAGGGATCGCTCCCTCAAAAAATTTGCCCGCTTATGCCATGACAAAAGCAGCCATTGAATCTTACGCTGCCACAACCGCCTTTCATCTCGCGCCTTGGAACATCCGCGTCAAACATTTGCTTCCAGGGCCTGTAGTGACAGATTTCGAGCCCCGCACGCCCTTTGGCAGTCGATTTGCTGAAGACAATAATCCCTACAAAGAATTCCTCGAAAAAGACCGTCAAACATGGAAAGAAATGATGGACAAAGGACAATCCGCCGCAGAGGTCGCGAGGATCATGCAAGAAACGATCGAGTCCGATGACTCAAAGCCCTGGGTTCCGACAAGCCAATACGTGCACGCCGTCGCCGCCAAGCATTTTAAAGACCCCACAGGCCACATTCGCATCCCCAACGGCCCAAAACTTTAGAGTACTTCCGCAGCAAGAGCCGCCAGCTCCGACCGCTCCGTGCGCTCGAGGAAGACATGTCCAAAAATCGGGTACGTCTTAAATTTTCCCACAGTAAATGTCAGCGCGTTAGAATCTTTATCTAAGTAAGGGTTGTCGATCTGCGTCGCATCGCCTGTAAGGACTACTTTTGTCCCTTGACCTGCGCGCGAGATGATCGTTTTGACCTCGTGCGGCGTCAAGTTTTGCGCCTCGTCGATGATCATGTACATCTTGGGCAGCGAGCGGCCGCGGATGTAGGTCACGGCTTCCATTTCAATTTTTTTGCTCTCCATGATCCATTTTTGCGTCTCCATGCCATTGGTCTCGCCGCTTGTCGATTGACACAAGAATTCCAAGTTGTCGTAGATCGGCTGCATCCAGTGATAGAGCTTTTCCTCTTTGGTCCCAGGCAGATAGCCGATGTCTTTGCCGAGCGGCACAATGGGGCGGCTGACCAAGATGCGCGTGTAGGTCCCCTCATCGAACACCTTGCGCATGCCGGCAGCAAGCGCAAGCAGCGTCTTTCCTGTTCCCGCAGGCCCGATCAGCGTGATCAATTT
>JASHWX010000206.1 GCA_030043815.1 Candidatus Rhabdochlamydia sp. | reverse complement strand
AAGCAGTGCCCTAGGATTTTCAACCCGCTCTGCAGCGCTTTTTTGTATTCGCCCTTGCTCAAATGCTCAATGAAAACAGGCAATTCGAGGATCAAATCATAACTTGTCGAAATCACTAAACCGACGGGGTGGGCAAAGATCGTCCCAGCCAAGCTCACTACGGCAACGGTGGTCTTGACAAACTCTGACAAGATTTCTTCTAAATCCCCTTCCTTAACAGCATGGACAAGCTCGAATGCAGAAATGCCCAACCGCAATGTCCCTGTACCGATCGCGAGTGGAAAGCTGAGAGGTTTGTATAGAGTTAAAAAGGGAAGCGCTGTCAGCGCCGCTTCTTTTCCGATTTCCCATGCACGATTTTCTTGCACAGGTTGAACTGGACGAGGATCATTAGTTACAGAAGCTGACATAATTACGCTCTATATAAAAATGAGCGCAAATCATATCATTTTAATTAAAATCGATCAATTAATGAAATTAATTTAAAGCGTTTACTTTAAAATTTAATTAATGACTCTCTTTCGAGCATTTGCTTCAAATAAGAGCCGTAATCGCTTTTTGAGAGCATATCGGCGAGTTGCTCGAGCTGCGAGCGGGAAATGAATCCCATTCGGTAAGCAATTTCTTCGATGCAGGCAATGCGGATGCCTTGCCGCTCTTGGATGGTTTGGACATATTGGGAAGCTTGGGCGAGCGCCTCGTGCGTTCCTGTATCGAGCCAGGCAAATCCGCGATCGAGGAGGCGCAAATGCAAATCGCCTCTGACGAGATAAGCGCGGTTGACATCGGTGATCTCGTATTCTTGGCGGTGCGAGAGTTTGAGGCGGCGGGCGATTTCGATGACGTCGTTGTCATAGAAATAGAGCCCTGTCACCGCAAAACGGGACTTGGGGCTTTGAGGTTTTTCAACGATATCGACAACGTTGCCATTCTCATCGAATTCGACGACGCCGTAACGCTCAGGGTCTTTCACTTCGTATCCGAAAATGATCGCGCCTTTTTCTAAATTGCAGCAAGAAGAGACAAGAGAGGAAAGTTGATGGCCGTAGAAGATATTATCGCCTAAAACCAGGGCGACAGAATCCTCGCCGATGAACTCTTCGCCGATTAAAAATGCTTGCGCGATCCCTTCGGGTTTTGCTTGAGAAGCGAAAACGAGTTTTAAGCCAAGGTGGGAGCCGTCGCCCAAGAGCTGCTCGAAACGGGATTGATCGCTTGGGGTCGAAATGATGAGGATTTCACGGATGCCTGCCATCATGAGGACGGAGAGAGGATAGTAGATCATGGGTTTGTCGTAGACGGGCAAGAGCTGCTTGCAGACGCCTAAGGTAACCGGATGAAGCCGCGTGCCTTTTCCCCCTGCAAGGATGATCCCTTTCATACTCTTAATCCTTTTGTGGCGTAAACGTACAGCCTTCGAGGATCAGCTGATCGATGTAGCTGATGACGTAATCATTGTTTAAGAATTTAAGGTCTTCCAACATGAATTGATGGAATGGGATGGTCGAATAAACGCCTCCGATATGGAATTCCTTCAGTGCGCGTTTAGCGACGGCAATGGCTTCTTCCCGATCTTTTCCTTTGACGATCAATTTGGCGATCATGGAATCATAGTTGGGAGGGATGCGATAGCCGGAATAACAAGCGCTGTCGATGCGAACATGGGGTCCCCCTGGAGGGATGTAATACTCGAGATGGCCGGGGGATGGAGCAAAGTTGTTGGCGGGATTTTCCGCGTTGATGCGCAGCTGGATCACATGGCCCAAAAAAGCGACATCTTTTTGCTTAAAACTTAGCTTTTCGTCCATTGCGATCTTGATCTGTTCTCTGACGAGGTCGATGCCTGTGAGCTCTTCAGTGACGGTGTGCTCCACTTGGATCCGGGTATTGACTTCCATGAAATAGAAGTTGCGATCTTCATCGAGCAAAAACTCGACGGTGCCTGCAGAGTGGTATTTAGCGGCGCGGGCGATCTCAACGGCCGCTTCTCCGACTTTTTTTCTGAGCGATGGAGTGAGAATAGGACTGGGAGCCTCTTCGATGAGTTTTTGCCGGCGCCTTTGGATAGTGCAGTCCCTTTCGCCAAGATACGCGTAATTGCCGTGCTTGTCGCCAATGATTTGCACTTCGATGTGGCGGGGATTGACGATCATTTTTTCTAAGTAGACGTCGGGATTGCCGAAGCTGACCTCTGCCTCAGCGCGGGCAGCGCTGAACTGGCGCACAAACTCATCAGGGTCGTGGGCAATGCGAATCCCTTTTCCTCCGCCGCCAGCTGTTGCTTTGATAAAGACGGGAAATCCGATTTTATTGGCCTCTTTTAACGCATCTTTGACGTCTGCGATGACTCCATCGGATCCGGGAATGACAGGGCATTTGACGCTTTTGGCTGTCGCTTTGGCTTTGGCCTTATCACCGAGCAAGGAAATCGCCTCTGCAGATGGCCCGATGAAATTGACGCCGCAGCTCGAGCAGATCGATGCAAAGTTGGCATTTTCGCTCAAAAACCCGTATCCTG
>JASHWX010000205.1 GCA_030043815.1 Candidatus Rhabdochlamydia sp. | reverse complement strand
GGCCTGTTTTGCCGCGTCTCCACCCTCTATCACGATATCGGCAAGCTGTTCAACCCTCACTATTTCACTGAAAATCAGCTCGGAGGCTTCAATATCCACCAGCTGCTGACGCCCACCGAGTCGACGCATGTGATCATCGCTCACGTCCCTGAAGGCGAAACTCTCGCCCGCAAATATCACCTGCCGCAGAGCTTCATCGACGTGATCCGAGAACATCATGGCACGACCATGGTCTACTACTTCTATTGTAAGCAAGTCGAGCAGATGGGAGGCGATGCAAATAAGGTGAGCGAAAAATTATTCCGCTATCCCGGACCCAAGCCGCGCTCAAAAGAATCCGCCATCATCATGATCGCCGACACTGTCGAGGCCGCCTCGCGCTGCATGGATGAAGCGACGGAGGAAAAAGTGACCGACATGGTCGATAAATTAGTGGCGGAGAAAGCAGAGGATGGACAGTTTGATGAGTGCCAATTGACATTTGAAGAACTCGGCCGTGTTAAAAAAGCGATCGTCAAAGCCCTCATGGTCACACGCCACCTGCGCGTCAAATATCGTGAGCCTCAGTAATTTAAAATAATTTTTTATATTTAATTATAATATAAATAATTGTATAATTTATTTATAAAAATGGTAATTATATGATAGCAACATTGAAAATCAATACATTAGATGCATCCTTAAAAAGGATCGATGCTTACCAAGAGCAAGGCAAAACCCTCTGTTTGTTTGTCGGGCGCACGCCTGCTGAAAAGCTCCCCTCCGAAACGGGAGAGGCTAATCCCAATGAAATTTGGGTGTCGGGAGACATCTCAGATACGGGGCCGGCGATCAATCCCGATCGGATTCATCTGCATTTCGACTTCAATGAGCAGAGATTGATTGAAAAGCTAAAGAGAAAATTCGATCTGATCGTCATCGATCTCGCGGTCGCTCATTCTTTGCGCGATGATTTTGCAAACCGCTTCTCTGAGATGCTTCGCTCTTTTGAAAGCAAGATGATCTTGGAAGCCTTCAGCGGCCTGATGGCGTTTGATTTGTCAGCCTATCAACCCAGATTTGATTCTTCCTCATATATGTTGTTCTGTCCGCTTTCCGCACAGCTCGAACTTATTAAGAAAAAGGAAGCTTGCTTAGAAAATTACCGAAGAGTCACCCCGCAGGACAAACAACAAGCAGATTGGCAGGAATTCCTTAAAGCACGAGACGAATCCGGGTACTCTCATTGGCCTCAAGATGCGCTGGATAGAGACCGGGAAGTAGCGTTTATGCATTTAATTGCCGAAAGAGAAGGGATCAAGATGGATGACAGCCACTCAGTTGCCTTTGCTGTTCAAGAATTGATCTCCCATCTGAAAAAGACCTTTGCTCAAGTTGAGCTAAAGCAAGATCAACCCTATCCTTACAAGAATTCCCTCCATAAGCCCGTTTCCTATCTTGTCGTCAGCCAGCATCACTCGTTTAATGAGATTGTCAAGGTCTATTTCTCTCTTCCAAAAGGACATCATTTGACGATCCGAGGGAAAGGCGCCGGATTGAATTGGAATCAAGGCATCCCTTTACAACAAGTCGACGATGTGACGTTTATGTATCGCTCAAGTACACCTGTCGACACTCCCGTCGAATTCAAAATCCTGCTCGATGACGAACGGGGTGAAAAAGGGGACATTCTTTACCGCGTGGAACCGGGAAGCACTGCCGAGATCGTTCCTAATCTATGATAAATCGTAACTACTCACATACTTGAAAAAGAAAAATCGGTCACGGGCTCGGTCACGAAACCTAACGTGCTCGTGTAGCAAAATTTTTATTTCCGAGGGGATCAGTTATGCTAACCAAAATGGTCTCGAGGGCAGTCGTGTCCGAGCCCGCGCCCGATTTTTCTTTTTCAAGTATGTGAGTAGTTATGATAAATCTTTATATCGGTTTTTCAGGCTGTGCTTGAGGATGGTCTCGAGCAAGTATGCCGGGATCAATTTTGCCAGGGCTACTAGACATCGGTAACGCCAATCGATGATGGAAAAAGATGTGCCCTTTTCGATTTGTTTGAGGATCAATGCAGCTGCTTTCTCTGGGGACATTGTCCGCCGATCTTTCTGTTGGGGAAAGCCGCTGGAGGCGCGTTTGCGGAACTGTGTATCGATTTGCCCAGGGCATACGGTCAGCACGCGGATGCCCTGCGATTTTAATTCGACATCCAGCGCTCGAGAGAAATGATTGACGAAGGCTTTTGTTGCCGCATAGACGCTAAACGTCGGGTAATAGAAAAACGAAGCTGCAGACGAGACGTTTAAAATCGTTCCCTTTTTTTTAGCTTCGGAAAGCATCTTCGCCGTTTCCAGAGTAATTTCCATCAGCGCTTGGATGTTCACTTCGATCATCTCATTAAAGTCGGAGACGGGGTGGGCAAGCGCATCGCCGTAAAGGCCGAATCCCGCATTGTTGATGACGAGATCGGGCTGCCTTTTTTCGATGAGATGGATGAGTCCTTTTCGCTCTGTGGGCTGCGATAAGTCTGCGCGATGGACCTCTGCAGCGAATGGAAGCTCAACAGAGAGCTTGTTAAGGGCGTGTTCATTCCGCGCGACTATGATAAGCGGAATATTTTGTTTAGAGAGGGCATGGCAGAGGGCTTTTCCCAGCCCAGTTGACGCTCCTGTAACGAGGGCCAACTTCATGACGCGTCTTTTTTTAATGCATTCAAGTATAGATCAAGCCGTTGATCGCATTCTTGGATTCCGGCGTCGATCGTCGTAAACTGCTTGGAAGAGACGCCGCCGTAGATCTTTATCTTTGGCTCGGTTCCCGACGGGCGGATGACAAGGCGGCTATCGTCGTCAAGTCGGAACAACAAAACGTCAGATTGCGGGAGGTCGAGCGGCTCTGTCTTTTCAGAGTACTTTCGGATTCGCTTTTCGTAATCTTCGATGTAAATGATCCTTTTTCCAGCGATGGACTGAGGCGGCTGGGAGCGAAGGCGGTTCATGACAGCGGCCATTTTGTCCATCCCTTCTTTGCCTGGGTTAAAATTGATCGACATTTGCTTTTCGCGGAAAATTCCATATTGTTGATAGATGCTATAGAGGCGGTCGATCAATGTTCGGCCGCGCTTTTTATCGAA
>JASHWX010000204.1 GCA_030043815.1 Candidatus Rhabdochlamydia sp. | reverse complement strand
GCTCAACTTGAACAAGTTGAGCGATGCAGGCGGGTTCAAATTCACTGGCTGTCCGACGCTGGCAGATTCACACTTTTTGAGCGGGAGCAGTATATTATAGGGTGGGAGTCAGATGGTAAAGAGTCCGGTATTTCTTATTCAGATATTTGACAAAAGGTTCATGGCTTAAGGGCTTTCCAGTGACCTTTTCGCACAGTTTAGGCGGTGGGTATTGCCTTCCAAATTGATGAATATTGTCCTTTAGCCACTCACGGATGAAACCCAGTGATCCTTGAGCGACTTGATTCTTCCAGTTTGGATGGGCGCTTTCAAAGATGTTGAAGAATTGCACTGAGTAGAGATTTCCGAGAGTATAAGTGGGAAAATACCCAAAGGAACCAAGAGACCAATGGATATCTTGAAGGCATCCTTGTCCATCGAACTTGGGACTGATGCCTAAGTATTCCCGCATTTTTTCATTCCAGGCGTCGGGGATGTCCTTGACCTTTAGGGTGCCTTCGATCAACGCTTTTTCAAGCTCGAAACGGACGATGATGTGAAGGTTGTAGGTGACCTCATCTGCTTCTATGCGGATAAAGCCCGGCTTGACAATGTTGACGGCTCGATAAAAGTCATCAAGGCTGACATTGCCGAACTGCTCGGGAAATTCTTTTTGCAAAAGAGGAAAAAAATACTGCCATAAGCAATAGCTTTGTCCGATCAGGGTTTCCCACCAGCGCGATTGGCTCTCGTCGATGCCAAGCGAGACTTGCTCGCCGAGCGGCGATCCATATTGTTCGACAGGCAAATCGGCATTATAGAGTCCATGGCCGCCCTCGTGCATGACAGCGCCGATATTTGCCATCAAGTTGTCGGGATGAATGCGCGTCGTCATCCGCGTGTCTTTGGGATGCATGCCCGTACAGAAAGGATGCGCAGAAGTATCGAGTCGGGAAGAGGAGGGCTCAAATCCCATCCGATGGAGGATTGTATGGGCGAAAGCGAGTTGTTGCTGCGTAGGACAGTGGCGATAGAGAAATTCATCGGCAATCGGAGGCTTTTCGGAAATCTCCTTAATGAGAGCGGTCAATGCATGCTTGAGATTGCTGAAGAGGGGAATGAGCATCGAGGTTTTAGCATCCGGCTCATAGAGATCGAGCAGAGCGTCGTAAGGATGCTCTGTGTACCCGAGGATGTCTGCTTTTTTGCGGCACAAAGAGACGACCTTTTCAAGATGCGGTTTAAAGGCTTTGAAATCGTTGTGATCGCGAGCCGTTTTCCAGACGTGCGATGCAGAAGAGGTCGTTTTGGCAAATAACTTGACGAATGCGTTCGAAAGCTTGGCTGCGCGCAAATAATCGCGGCGCCATTCGCGCAAAGCGGCAAGCTGGGCTGCAGAAAGGCGTTCGTCCTTGATCTCGCCTGTCTCAATGTCGATGAGGGCATTGAGTGCTTTGGAAAAGGCCTTGCTCGTCTTTTGCTTATGCACAAGGCTGGCAATCATTTCGATCTGAAGAGAGCGGCTCTCGATGGCATCTTTGGGCATATAGGTCTCTTGGTCCCAATCGAGCAAGTAATGAACGGCATTCAGCAAGGTCGCGCTTTTTGAGAGACTGTGCAATTTTTGGTAAGCAGATGGCATATGGCCTCATTTTGAAGGCGAAGTGTATCACGGGTTGGAAAAATCTTCTAGTGGTTAGAAATCGATAAGGTGGCAAGCCGGTTGAAAAAGCGCACGAGGGCATCGGTGAATCGAGTGAAGAGCGGGGAGCAGAAGGCCCAGCTCAAGAAGACGATGGTGATGGTGCCGCTGCCGACGATGACGTCGGAGAACCAATGCGCGCCTGTGATGAGGCGGGGCATGCAGAGGAAGGCGGCGTAGAGGGTAGCGAGGATGCCGAGGCGCCAGCCGGCAAGATAAGAGAAACTGGCGGCGAAGAGCAGGGCTGTGGTGCCGTGATCTCCGGGGAAGCTTTTCGAAGAGTCGTCTTTGATCGACATCCAGGGGATTTCTTCGGAGAGGCGGACGCTGTCGTCGACGACGAGGGTGGGGCTTAATCGGGGGATGCTTAAGTGTTCGCGGAAAAGCATCCGGTTGATGAAGTAGATGATGGCGGCGATGTAGACGACGATGAAGATCAGTTCGGCGATTTTGCGTTTGCGCAATTCGGGCGCGGCTTGCTTGACGTAGGTGATGAAGAAGCAAAGGACGCAAAGATCTTCGAACCAATCGGCAAGCTTGTGATTGGCAAGCGCCCAGAAGAGCTGCCAGATGGGCCGGTCTCGCAGGGTGGAATTGATGAACTTAAAGAAGGCGACATCGATGACTTCCCAATAAGTTCTCGTAAAGGGCCAAAAGAGGCTCGCAAAGAGAAGGGCTGCGATGATGTGGCAGAGAAAGAGAACTTTGAGATTCCAGGATTTTTTTTCTTGCATATTCATTTTCATGCGACTGTTTTTCTGTATTTAATGCCAAACGCCGCTAAGCAAATGAGGAAGGGGAGGAGAATGGCAAGGTAAGGGGAAAGAACGAGATTTTCACCTAAAATGACGACAGCGTCCATCATTGCAAAAAACGCCACGAATCCAAAAAGGGCGATCGCATAGGTGAAGAAGATAGGGAGATTCCTCGAATAGCGAAGGCAGAATGGCGCTCCGGCTACGACGACGAGCAGAGCAAGCCAAGGCATTGTCAATTTGAACAGGAAGTGGGTGAGGACTTGGGGATATTCATAGGCTGTGGTCTTTGTTTTTTGCACGAGGAGACGGAGGAGTTCGCTGAGTTTGCGGTTTTCGAGAGGGATATACCCTTTGCCTGTGGGGTCGGGCTGCCACCGGAATTTAGCAAAGCGGTATTGATCGAAGGACTCCGCTTTTTCAAAATTGCCATCGGCGTTGCGTTTGAGATGATCGACATAGGTCCCGATGGGATTTAAGGGATCGGTCGATAGCGATTGCATCCGCCACATCTCATCTGTTGAACAGACCCAAAAGACGTCGAGGAAAAGTTTTTTCTCTTTATCTTCGGTCTGATAGATGATCTTGGAGCGGTCCTTCAAGGGAAGTACATGGATGGGTTCTTTGCGATGGCCGCGATAAGAGTGCTTGAAATGCTGTTCCCGGAAGTGATCGAGATGGTTGAGGCTGGCGGGCATGAGGAATTCTGTACTGACGAAATTGAATAGGGCGCAAAGGACGCCGAGGAAGAAAAAGGGGCGTAGGATTTTTTTTGCGGATAATCCTGCGGCTTGGAGGGCGATCAATTCCCCGCGCGCGCTCATGGAAAAGAGGACTTTCAATGTCGCGATGAGGATAGCAAGGGGTAAAAGCAGATCGGCGCGCTTGATGAATTGAAAGAGATAATAAATGACGATATGGGAGAGTTGGATCTTTTTGTCGGCGATGAAATCCTGCATGTGCAGGGAATAGTCGATCAGGCCGTAGAGAAAAAAGAAACAGCCTAAAAAGAGGAAAAAGACTTTTAGCAGTTCGCGGAATAGGTAGCGCTCCCAAAGAGTTTTCAGGATCATTCAACCCCCTCGCGGACCGATTTTAGAAACCTTAAACACAGAAGAATGATCACGGGATGGGGAAGCAGGTAGGTTGCAATCGAGAGCATGGCATTATGGCGCAAGGATTTTGCAGAAATGAAGCAGACAAGAAAGAGCGCCGACAGGGCAATCGCATAGACAATTCCTTTTTTCGACCGGTTGCGGCTGATCTGCATGCCGAAGGTAAGGCCGATCAGTGTGAAGGTGAAAGCTGCAAGCGAGATTGAGACGCGCCTTGAAATTTCCACTTGGGCACTCTTACTTAAAGAGAATTGATTTTTTTTCGCGGCCATGTCGCGGGCGAGGATGAGGCGTATGGGCAGATTTTCATAACTGGCTGTCCAGTCGACGGTTTGGATGAATTGGGTCATATTGGCCGCCTTCGTGTTCATCTCTTTTTGGTTCTCAATGACAAGATGGTCAAACCCCTGCTCTTTTTTGGGATCGACGCTCGAGATGAATGCCACATGTTCGCCTTTAAGCATATCGCCTTTGAGAGACAGCTCTTTTGCCGACATGAGCGTGAGGCGCCCATTGGAGTTGTTCTTCGCGACGAGCAGGACATCTTCGGCATAGCGGTTAGCTTTTAAGACCCCGATATGATAGTAGGCGTTCTTCAATTTGATCAGGCTTTCTTTTTGAAGCAAAAAGAGGGGATTGACCGTCGCCATTTCATAGATCAAGGCTTTTGAGGCTGAACGGCAGCGCGGCGAGATTTCACTGGCGATAGTAAAGTTGACAAGTGTGAGGAAGAAGCCTGCAAAGAGAAGAGGTGTTGCAATGGGTTTCAGGCCGATCCCGCACGTTCGAAATGCAGTGAGCTCATGGGTATGGCTTAAGCGCTGAAAGAGAAGCATCGCGGCGATGACGCATGAAATGGGGATGGCGATGGGAAGAATATAGGGGATTTGAAAGAGGGCAAAAGCTAAAATCTTAAGGGTGGGCGCCCCGGAAGTGATGAAGCGGGCAATTTCAGAAAAGCGGAGGACGATGAGGACGCTGATGAAGGCGCTGACAGAGAGGAGAAAAACTTGAAAATAGCCGCGCAAAAGATAGCGCCAGAGGATAGGAATGCGGTTCATATGCATGCAATTTTATGAGAAAAGGAGTAAAATGTACAGCATGTTACATGAAGTGAAAAGTTTTCTAGAAACGCGGCTCATCCCCGATAAACCTGTGCTGCTCGGATACTCAGGCGGACCCGACTCCAAAGCATTGCTGACGCTGCTTCTCGCCTGCGGGCTGCGGCTGCACATCGCCCATGTCGATCACGGTTGGAGGGAAGAGAGCAAAGAGGAGGCAGAAGCGATCAAACAAGAGGCTAAATCGCTAGGAATCACAGCCCACTTCCGAAGGCTCTCTTCGGAAGATTTCTCGCCGGGTAATGCAGAGGGCCAAGCGAGAGAGCATCGGCTGCGGTTCTTTTCGGAAGTATACACCCAATTGGACTGTCAGGCGCTTGTCTTGGGCCATCACGCCGACGACCAAGCGGAGATCGTCTTAAAAAGGCTGTTTGAAGGTGCTTGCGTTTTTTCATTGGGAGGGCTGGCCTTGGATACAGAGGTGCAGGGGATGCGCATCTGGCGCCCTTTGTTGAATTCGCCTAAGAAAAAAATTCTAAAATGGTTAGAACAAAAGAATTTAAGCTATTTTGTCGATCCGACGAATGTAGGCAGCCATAACTTGCGGGGAAAAATGCGGGAAGGCATCCTCCCCGGGCTGGCCGCTTCATTCGGTAAAGAAATCGCTTCCAACCTCTGTCGTTTAGGAGAGGAGTCCAAAGAAATTAAAGAATATTTCCACCAACTCAACGCACCCATTTTAGCTACCGCAAAAAATTCAAGCCTTGACCTTAGTCCCTTTCTGCCCCTTCCCAGGGTGCAGGTCCGCTTTTTATTGAAAGACTGGTTCAAGCGGGAAAAAATTTCATTTTCCCATCAAATCATCGAAAGAATGATCAATGCCATTGGAAGGGAAGAAAAAAAAAGATTTGCGGCTGGAAAAGGGGAAGCCCGGATTGAAAAAGGTTTGATTTTAATTAATTTTAAACCTTCTAGTTTATATATTTAAATCATCATTTTTAATAAATAATAAGACAAATTAATCTTTCTTTGGTATGATGAAAGAAAATAGGTGTCGGCAGTGAATGCCCCTTTACTTTAATCGACGCCAAGTGGTTTAATTTATCATCTAGCCCTTTAACGAATTGAAAATACTATGAGCAAAGACAATAAACCTGAATCCAAACGCGGTTTTCCAGGCGGTTTCTTCATCTTTCTGTTGGCGGCAGTCTTAATCATTTTGGCCATCCAAAACCTTAACAGTGAAAAAAATGCGAAAGTCGCTTTTAGTCATCAAGTTGAATATCTCGTCGATCTCGATTTGATCCAAAGAGATGACAGCCGTAAAATTGCTCTCAACGACAATCTCGTCACTTTCAGCGGCAAATTCAAAGATAAATTATCTGAAGATTCAAAAACCCGTTACCGCTACTTGGAATTGCTCAATCGCAACCACGAACTGTCTGGGGAAAAGCATCAGCTCGATCAAGAATTGGTCGCCTCAAAACAGAGCGTCAAAGAAGCTTCTGATTTATTCTTGCGCCTAAGCGGCCAGCCTATCCCCAAAGGGGGATATCTCGTCGTCGATTCCATCTACAACACGCCTGATAAAGATAATGCTGTCATCATCAAGAGCCTCTCTGATGGCGAAATGACGAGTTTGGGCGCACTCGAAAAGCAATTTCCCGCTATTTCTCATGATCAAAACAGCGCTTCAGTCAAAGCTTACGGTAAAGATTTATTGATGCTGATCGAGCGGTTCCGATCCCCGGCCCTTGGAATTGGCAGTGAATCGATGAAGCAGCAGCTCAAAGACTTAGAACAGTCAGTGACCCAAGCGATTGCCGATCCAGAGGTCCAACAGCAACTCTCTACCTATCGCAATGCGCTGACCGCGCTCGACGGCGTTGTCGCCGAACTCAACAAAGAGCAGCAAAATGTGCGTTTGGTGCCTTTAAGATCTGTCCGCACCTATAAAGCTCAGCTCGAGCGTTATGGCGCCGTGAATGAAGAATTGGAAAAGAACGATGCACAGCTCGACAAGGCAAGGCTTGCTGTCGCTAATGTCACTTGGTTTTTCAACAATCAGGAGCTCTCAACGCGCGCCCTTGAGAAGCAAGATCCTGAATCTTACGGCCATTGGTTTGCCCAAGCCAAGCAGGAATGGGAAAACTTTCCTTTGAACAAAGGCGCTGCATTCAAAGCGCCCGATCAGCCGCGCAACCTCGTCTTAGAAAAAACGTTTAAGAGCGAAGAGCCTTCGCCCAATTATTTTAGCTACTTATTGACCCTTCTCCCCGTTGTCCTCGTCGTCCTCTTGCTCTACTTTGTGTTCTCCCGTCAGATGAAAGGCGTGGGCAGCAGCGCGATGAATTTTGGCAAGTCCCCTGCGAAACTCTTGACCAAAGAGCGCAATAAAGTGACTTTTAAAGATGTCGCCGGCTGCGAAGAAGCGAAAGAAGAGCTGCAAGAGATCGTCGACTTCTTAAAAGATCCTTCCAAATTCACAGCTCTTGGCGCCCGCATCCCGAAAGGGGTCCTGATGATCGGCGCTCCAGGAACAGGCAAGACCTTGGTCGCCAAAGCCATTGCAGGCGAAGCCGAGCGCCCCTTCTTCTTCATTTCCGGCTCCGACTTCGTCGAGATGTTCGTCGGCGTCGGCGCTAGCCGCATCCGAGACCTCTTCGACCAAGCAAAAAAACAAGCCCCTTGCATCATCTTCATCGACGAGATCGACGCCGTAGGACGCCACCGAGGCTCTGGAATAGGCGGCGGACACGACGAAAGAGAACAGACGCTGAACCAATTGCTCGTCGAAATGGACGGTTTTGATACGAATGAAGGCGTGATTTTAATTGCCGCCACCAACCGGCCCGACGTCTTAGATAAAGCATTGCTCCGCCCAGGCCGTTTTGACAGGCGTATCGTCATCGACCTCCCAGATATCAAGGGACGTTTTGAAATCCTTAAAGTCCATGCCCGCAAGATCAAACTCGATCCTTCTGTCGATTTGATGCACATCGCCCGCAATACGCCCGGTGCATCCGGCGCTGACTTGGCAAATATCCTCAACGAAGCTGCACTTTTAGCTGCGAGAAAAGGCAGATCGGCAGTGACAGCTGCCGATGCCGCGGAAGCCTGCGATAAAGTGCGCTATGGTAAAGAACGGCGCAGCCTCGAGATCGACCAAACAGAAAAGCGCACGACCGCTTTTCACGAATCCGGCCATGCTGTCGTCGCCCTTTGCGTCAAATATGCAGATCCTGTTGACAAAGTGACGATCATTCCCCGCGGCCTATCTTTAGGTGCGACGCATTTCATGCCAAAGAAAAACCGCTTGAGCTACTGGAAACGCGAAATTCTCGACCAGCTCGCCGTCTTGATGGGCGGAAGAGTCGCTGAAGAGATCTTCGTCGGCGACATGTCCAGCGGCGCTCAAATGGACTTTACGCAAGCCACTCGACTTGTTCGAAGCATGATCTGCGAATGGGGGATGACCGATGAGCTCGGTACGATTGCCTATGACGAGCGCAGCGATGTCGGGCAATACCTCGGCGTGCCCAGCATGCATGAGAAAAACTACTCAGAGACCACTGCGGAAACAATCGATAAAACCGTCCGCCTGATCATGGATGAAGCCCATAAACGCGCTAAAGAGATCCTCGAAGAGCATCGCACTCAGGTCCAATTGATGACCGATATGCTCATGGAGTTCGAAACGCTCGATCGCGACGATGTCCTTGAGATCATGAACAACAAGTTCGATGTGGAAAAGAAAAAGCAGCGCCTCAAGTCCTCGCAAGACCTGCAGCGCAAAACCCCGCCTCCTCCCCCTCAACCTGCAGACGGCCGCGGCGACCTCCCATCCATTCCGGACAACCCCTCGCCCCAGCAGATTTAGTGGCAAGTTTAGTGGCAGGTTTAGTGATTTATAAGATTCTCGAAGGGATCAGATCCAAACGCAAAGACGCCAAGTCGCCAAGACGCAAAGATTATATACTACTCCCGCTCAAAAAGAGTGAATCTGCCAGCGTCGGACAGCCAGTGAATTTGAACCCGCCTGCATCGCTCAACTTGTTCAAGTTGAGCTGCTTCGGCGCCGGACTTCGCCTGGTTCAAATTCACGGCGCCTCCTTGGCATTTTCACTCTTTTTGAACGGTCGCAGTATAAA